>JAFMNI010000126.1:0-2362 GCA_017859295.1 Candidatus Puniceispirillum sp.
GCCGGATCATTGATCATGTTGATGGGGAATGAACAGGCTGGCCTAACCCCCGATTTGATGAAGGCTTGCACGCAATTGATCAAGATTCCGATGCTGGGACGGTCTGACTCGCTCAATCTTGCGGTGGCTACCGGTGTTGCGCTTTATGAGGCGCTTGCCAAACGTGGTCGCAGTAACTAGCGGCCAAAACCCATTTACACACTGGGCCATTACGTAAGCTAGGCGGCGATATCCGAACACCAGCGGGCAAAATTGGCCTGTGCCACATAGCGTGATAAATCGGTCTTGCCAGATTTCAGTGGCGCTTCTTGGATCGCCAATTCGCCTGATTCAAGACAGCCACCTTGATTGTCAAAAAGATCGGCAAGCGCATAATGCGCCGCAAGTGACGAGGCGCGAATGGCATAGATGGTCAAAACCATAAATAGCGCCTCTTCGGATAAAAGCTGGCGGCATTTTTGCAGCAAGGGAGTCAAATCATCCTCGATGCGCCAAAATTCGCCTTTTGGCCCACGCCCATATTTTGGCGGGTCAAGAATAATGCCATCATAGCTTTTCTGGCGGCGCAATTCGCGATCGACAAAGCCGGTTGCATCATCGGTAATAAACCGGATTGGTGACGATTGCATGCCGCATAGATCACGGTTTTCAAAGGCCTGCGCCACGGCTTTTTTACTGGCATCAAGATGCGTGACCTCGGCACCTGCGGCGGCGGCGTGAAGGCTGGCAAGACCGGAATAGGCAAATAGATTCAAAATGCGTGGCGGGCGTTTATGCGTTTGGATAAAAGCCTTGATTGCCGCAGCGCACCAATCCCAATGTGCCGCCTGTTCGGGAAAAAATCCCAAATGACGAAAGGGTGTCGGCCGCGCCAAAAAGCGCAATGATTGATAACCAAGCTGCCAGCTTGGCGGCAATCCGCGTGACAGCTGCCAGCCGCCACCTTCACCATCATCCTGTTCATTCTTGCCGGGGACAAAAACGCCATCAGCAACCCAATCATCTTCGCCAAGTCGCGGTTGCCACATGGCCTGTGGTTCGGGGCGAATGAAACGATGCTGGCCAAACCGCTCGAATTTCCGCAAATTGCCGCTATCCAGCAATTCGTAATCCTGCCAGTTTGGGCTTGTAATCAAAGATAATTGACGCTGTTTCATGCGGGCGATATTGCCGATAGACGATCAAGATTGCAACCGATCAATCAGCGTGGGCTTTGTTCCGTTCTTGTCATATTTATGATGATCATCACCAATATTTGCGGCATTAGAGAAAAATTTTAAACAATTGAGACGAGTTAGTAAAATTTGTCGTGTTTCTAAAAAAATGAAATGAATCACGCAAAATATTTTGGAAAAGCTTTTATTTTTCAGAAAAATAACTATTCTCGGCGCGGTAAACGCCCCTCAAAGTCTGGCTGCCGCTTATGAGGCTGTCATGGAGATGAAAGCAGAAACTGCCATGGATCAGATAGATAAACAGATTCTTGCTCAATTACAGGTCAATGCCGCCCAGCCGGTTGCCGATATCGCGCGCAAAGTTGGGCTGTCGGTAACGCCGTGCTGGCGCCGGATTCAACGGATGGAAGAGACCGGTTTGATTCGCAAACGCGTTGCTTTGCTTGACCCACAGAAAATTGGTGTTGGCATGTCGGTATTTGTCGCCGTCCGCACGGATCAGCATAATGCCGAATGGTTGCAGGATTTTGCCAGTATGGTTGCTGATATGCCGGAAGTTGTCGAATTTTACCGGATGAGTGGCGAGGTCGATTATTTGCTTCGGGTTGTGGTTCCGGATATGGCGACCTATGACACTTTTTATCGCAAGCTGATTGCCAATGTGCAGCTAACCGATGTCAGCTCTTCATTTGCGATGGAAGAAATCAAATATACAACGGCGCTGCCGCTTCCCGAGATTAATTAGGCTTGTCGGTGCTGGCTGCTTTGTCCTTGGCGTATCGCTTGATCATGTCATTGTAGGATTCGATTAGGGTCGCAATGACTGAATCGCGGCTGAACAGCTTTTCATAGGTTTCCTGCCCGCCCTTAACGAGCTTGGCGCGAAGGGGCTTGTCGTTCAGCGCACGGTCAAGGGCTATTACCAGCCCGTCACAATCATCAATTTCGACAAGCAAGCCATCTCGTTCATCATTAACATAATGTTTGGCCCCCGCGGCCTTGGTGGCAACAAGCGGGACATTGGCAAACCATGATTCGGCAATGACAATCCCGAAAGGTTCATAACGCGATGGCAGAACACACACATCGGCAATGCCTAAAAGTCCCAGCCGGTCAGTACACCATCCGGCAAAAATGACCCGATGTTCCAGATTTAGAGCCGTTGCTTGCGCTTTATATGTGTCGAT
>JAFMNI010000126.1:2623-5110 GCA_017859295.1 Candidatus Puniceispirillum sp.
AAAATCGCAGGATTGGTAATATTTCAAATCATAATAGCCGCCAAACCAGCCAAGCACCGGCATTTGGGTTTGTTTTGGCGTAAAGCTGGCAGCGCGATTCATCCAAGAATGCACCAGATCGGGCTTTTCACGCTTTATGATGGCGTTGATTTTGGCCTTTTGAACCCATTTCAACATCGGGTGAAAGCTCAGAAAATGATGCTCAAGATTGCAATCATCCACCAATTTCAAAAAGGCTGGATGCGGGCGGCAAATCACAATTTGTTCAATGCCAGCGGCGGCAAGTGCGCGGATCGTATCAACGGCACAGGATTCGGCGCCGCCCTGTTTTGCCCCAGCAATGATGTGAAGAATTTTCATGGATTGCGCCACTCTTTGCTGTTGGCCTGACGGTGGTTACTTTTCGCCTGACGGTGAACCGGCCGCCCGTCACTGGCGCTGGCACCGAACCTGTCCACTGGCAGATTCTTGGCTGCCAGCCGATTAAACCAGATCGCGAAAATGATCGAGATGTGTTCGATACCATTCAATTGTTTCAGGCAGGAAATCGTCAAGATCGCGCGTTGGCTTCCAATCGAAATCGCGAAGCATATCCAGACTATCAGCAGGATAGATCGTGTCATTGATCAGACGGTCTTTTTCAAATGAGATGTAATCTTCGAGCTTTAGATAGCTGCCAATTTTCTCGGCGACCTCGAGGTTGGAAAATGACTGGTCATGGCCAATATGATAAATCTGGCTTTTGGTGGCATGTTCCGCCAAAAGATAGATCGCCATCGCCGCATCCTTGACCCATAGATAGCGCCGGCGCGCCGACCCATCGCCATGCAGGGTGAATTTCCGGTCAAGCAGGCCAAGAACCGAAAAGCGGGGAATGATGTTATTGATGAACTGACCCGGGCCAGCAATATTGTTTGATCGCAGCGTCGTAATCGTTAATTCGGGGTGCATCTTTTGATAGGCGCTGACAATCATGTCGGCGGCGGCTTTGGATGCGCTATAGGGATTGGCCGGATCAAGCAGGCGAACATCGACAATCTCATCGGTTGACCCGTAAACTTCGTCCGTGCTCATGACGATTAGTTTTTTCACACCTTTTTTGACGCAGGCGGCAAGCAGGCTGTGAATGCCAACAACATTGGAAATGGTTGTCGAAACTGGGTTTTTGAAGGACACATCAACATGCGATTGGGCGGCAAGATGAATCACCACATCATCAGGCAATAAGGCTTTTTCCATCAATTGCGGGTCGCTGATATCCATGTAGAAATGTTGCGCGCCCTCGTTCAGAAATGCGCTGTCGATCGTTTTCCGGTTGGTAATCTTATCGACAATCGCAACTTTTTTACCTTTGGACTGTAAAAGATTAACAACGTGAGCGCCGATAAAGCCGCAGCCACCTGTCACAACATATCGCATTTTTTCTTACCCAAACCCTGTGATTTTCGATGGACAGACCATAAACATGTCTTGCTGATTTTGCCATTGAATATTTTGGCTGATCTTTGGTTAGCCATGGCGGATTGCATGATGTTTCAGATCATCCCGCCATCGCCCAAAACCGATTTACAGCTGAATATAAACCGATTTGATTTCGCTGTAGGCATCAAGTGTATAGGCGCTATTTTCACGGCCAAAACCGGAATGTTTCGCCCCACCAAATGGCAGACCCGGTGGTAACAGATTATAGCTGTTCACCCAGACATTGCCGGATTCAAGCGCATCGGCAACGCGGTGCGCCCGCGCCAGATCCTGTGTCATGACACCAGCACCAAGACCAAAATTGGTGCTGTTGGCACGGCGGATGGCTTCATCTTCATCATCAAAGATCAGAACCGACATGACCGGTCCAAAAATTTCTTCGCGGACAACCCGCATATCATCATGGCAATTGGTCAAAATGGTCGGCTGCATGAAATAGCCATTTTCAAAGCCTTGTGGCTGAAGCGCGTTGCCGCCTGTCGCGATTGTTGCGCCTTCATCCAAGCCAATTTTGACGTAATCAAGAACCTTGGCAAGGTGGCGGCTAGAGATCAGCGCGCCCATCTGGATATCGCTTGCCATCGGGTCGCCAACCCGCATGGCCTCGGTGCGGGCGGTCATGGCGGCAATGAAATCATCGGCGATGCTGCGTTGGACAAACACCCTTGTGGCGTTCGAGCAAACCTCGCCACCCGTGTAGAAATTCGCATCAAGCGCGGTCTGAACGGCAAGGTCAAAATCGCAATCTTCAAACACCAGCAAAGGCGATTTTCCGCCAAGCTCTAGCGTGATTTTTTTGAGTGATTGCGCGGATTGCGCCATGATCAACCGTCCTGTTTCAACACCGCCGGTTAATGATATTTTGGCAATGCCGGGATGTGCGCACAAGGCTGCGCCAATGTCGCGATCACCATGAATGATCTGGAACAAGCCGTCAGGAAGACCGGCGGCTTGCAGCAATTCGGCAACCTTATGCGCCACTAAGGGGGTTTCTTCAGATGGCTT
>JAFMNI010000127.1 GCA_017859295.1 Candidatus Puniceispirillum sp.
GGCATGGGGGTAAAGACATCATATCCAGCCGCCTGCAAAACCCGAACCGCCGCGCGGATATTTTCCGGCTCGAAATAGCGGTTAAAGCTATCAATGAAAAGCAATACTGGCGGTTTAACAGTCGCTGATGATGATTTATCGGCAGGGCCGTTTGGCAATTCATGATTGCGGAACCAGCGCCTTTGCCAGCGTGGTAAGGGGCGGCGGGCGCTAAAGCCGGTTATTTTTTCGCTTAGCCAAGCCAGCCCCGGGACAATGTCACGTAATCTTATCAAAGGCGCAATCGCTGCCGCATAAGGGGCATAATCGGGAAGATGGGCAACAAGCCGGTCGTGAAGTGACAGGCCTTTGGCCTCAGTGCGAAGCGCGGTCACTTCAACTTTCATCCGCGCCATATCGACACCTGTTGGGCATTCGCGTTTACAGGCTTTGCAAGACACGCAAAGCTTCATTGTGTCTGCCATATCGTCACTGGCCAATGCCGCTGGACCAAGTTGGCCCGACAGGGCAAGGCGAAGGCTATTTGCACGTCCTCTTGTTGAGTCGCGCTCATCGCGTGTTGCTCGGAAAGATGGGCACATGACCCCACCATCCAATTTGCGGCACGCCCCGTTGTTATTGCACATTTCAACCGCGCCTTGCAGCCCGCCAGCCTTGCCAGGCCATGCGTCCCAATTTAATCGGGTTGGGAAATCATCAATTTTATATCCGGGTGAAAACCGGAAAAGCGAACGATCATCCATTTTTGGTGCATTGGTGATTTTGCCCGGATTGAAAATATCCTGCGGGTCAAACATCTGTTTTACCTGCCGGAATAGGGTGGCCATTTTGGTGCCAAACATCACTTCGTTAAATTCGGAACGGGCAATGCCATCACCATGTTCGCCCGAATGCGAGCCGCCATATTCCTTGACCAGTTTGAAGGCATCTTCGGCAATGCCCCGCATGGCGGCAACATCATCGGCGTTTTTCATATCCAATACAGGGCGAACATGAAGACAGCCAACCGATGCATGCGCATACCATGTGCCGGTTGTGTTATATTTGGTAAAGATCCGCGTCAGCTTGTCAGTATATTCGGCAAGATCAGGAAGCGCGACGGCGCAATCTTCGACAAAAGATACAGGTTTGGCGGCGGTTTTCATCGACATCATGATATTCAGGCCGGATTTGCGCATTTCGCTAATGCGCGCCTGATCGCTATCTTCGGTTAAAATAACCGTACCGCCAGTAAAGGCTGCGGGCTTGTCCCAGCCAAAGCCGAGATCAGCCATCGTTGTTTCCAGTGCGGCAAGACGACGGGTGTTTTCGGCCGGGTCTTCCTCGGCAAATTCAACCACCAAAATGGCGGCCGGTTCGCCTTTGATATAGGCTTCGACAGTTGGCCGGAAAATGGAAATCGACCGCGCCAGATCAAGCATGGTGCTGTCAATCAATTCCACCGCAACCGGATCAAGCGTCACAAGATGCTGGGCGGCATCCATGGCTTTATAAAAAGTGGGAAAATGGCACAGCCCCATCACCTTGCGGGCGGGAAGGGGTGATAATTTCAACGTGATCGCGGTTGAATAGGCAAGCGTGCCTTCCGACCCAACCAGAAGATGCGCAAGATTTATGCCGTCACCGGCTTTGCCATCGGGGCGAAGCGCCATTGCGTCGGGAATAAGCGAGTCGATATTATAGCCGCCAACACGGCGAAGCACCTTTGGAAAGCTGGATAGAATTTCATCGCCATGTGTCTCACCAAGCGCCAAAAGGTCAGGCAGTATTTCGCCAAGCCGTCCGGTGGGCTTTGCCGCAGCTGGATCATAAGCACCAAATGATGCATGGGTGCCATCGGCAAGAATGGCGTCAATCGCCAGAACATTATCGCGCATGATGCCATAGCGGATGGATCGGCCACCACAGCTGTTATTGGCGGTCATGCCGCCAATGGTTGCCCGACTAGAGGTGGAAACATCTACCGGAAACCACAGCCCATGCGGCTTTAACTGACGGTTCAATTCGTCAAGAACGATTCCCGGCTCAACAATGCAGCGCCGGTTTTCGACATCAAGTTCCAGAATCGAGTTTAGGTATTTTGTGTTATCGAGAACCACCGCGTGATTGACCGTCTGGCCACATTGCGACGTGCCGCCACCACGCGGCAAAAGTGCCATGCCCTGTTCACGGCAAAAGGCAATGGTGGCTTCGACATCAGCAATTGTTTTTGGAACAACAACACCATGAGGCATCATTTGATAAATCGACGCATCGGTTGCATAGCGACCGCGCGTGAAACCATCATCAAACAATTCACCAGAAATAGATCGCCGTAAGCGCTCGAACCCGGTGAAGGCACTGCCGTCAGCCATTTTTTGCTCCGAATTTTAGTATACAATTTTGTTGTATTGTTATACAAAATACATGTAACATTCAACCTTATTGATGGTCGTAAAAACGCTATCAATGAAAAATAGATACCGCGCATCTGATCGGAGACCAATTCAATGCCTACACCCTATGCCGCTGGCCGTCATTTCCTTCAAATTCCTGGCCCTACAAATGTGCCTGATAGGGTGCTTCGTGCGATGGACTATCCGACCATTGATCATCGCGGCCCGCAATTTGCCGAAATCGGGGCAAAATGCTTGGCCGGTATGAAAACGATTTTCAAGACCGATAGCCATGCTGTGATATATCCTGCATCAGGTACGGGCGCATGGGAATCGGCCTTGGTGAATACCTTGCGAGAGGGTGATCTGGTGCTGATGGTTGAAACGGGGCATTTCGCCTCGCTTTGGCATAAAATGGCGTCCCGCTTGGGGCTTGAAACCGAATTTCTGGCCACCGATTGGCGCCGCGGTGTTGACCCGCAACAGGTTGAGGACCGGCTTCGCGCTGATACGGAAAACAAGATTAAGGCGGTTTGTATCGTCCATAACGAAACCTCGACCGGATCAACATCGCGCGTTGATGAAGTGCGTTTGGCGATGGATAATGCCGGTCATGATGCGCTGTTGCTTGCTGACACGATCTCGTCACTTGCCTCGATTGATTTTCGGCATGATGAATGGGGCGTCGATGTCACCGTTGCGGGTTCGCAAAAAGGCCTGATGCTGCCACCCGGTCTTTCGTTTAACGCAGTGTCGGAAAAGGCACTGGCTGTTGCCAGCAAAGGCGGCATGCGCCGCAGCTATTGGGATTGGGAAGAACAGATTGCGGCAAATAAGGATGGCTCGTTCCCGTTCACCCCAGCAACCAACCTCCTTTACGGCTTGGCCGAAGCGATTGATATGTTGCATGAAGAAGGGCTGGATAATGTGTTTAAACGGCATGATCGGCACGCCGCTGCAACGCGCAAGGCTGTGCAGGCATGGGGTCTTGAGGTTCTGTGTCAGGAGCCAAAGGATTATTCGAGCGCCTTGACCGCGGTTTTGCTGCCAGACGGGCATAATGCGGATGCTTTCCGCGCTGGCGTATTGCAGAATTTCAACATGTCACTTGGCAATGGTTTGGCCAAGCTTGCTGGCAAGGTGTTCCGGATTGGACATTTGGGTGACTTTAATGATCTCATGCTTCTTGGCACATTAAGTGGTGTCGAGATGGGTTTGTCACTTGCCAATATTCCGCATCAAAAAGGTGGTGTTGACGCCGCCATGAATATGCTGAAAGGCGATTAAAAGGCTCACATCAGTTTTGCCATCCCCAAAGCTGGTGCCAAACATTAATGGGATGAAATGGGAGAGAAACATGAAATCTATCGTAAAAACGCTTCTGGTGACGGCTGTTACTGCGGTTATGGCAACGTCAGCCAATGCGGCAGATCTGGTGCTGAAATTTGGCCATGTTGGCAAGCCTGGTTCGTTGTTTGATATGTCAGCAAATGAATTTGCGCGGATCGCCAATGCAAAGCTGGCTGGCAAAGCTGAAGTGCAGGTCTTTGGATCAAGCCAGCTTGGTAAAGACAAAGAATTGCTGCAAAAGCTAAAGCTTGGACAGATTGATTTTTCATTGCCATCATCAGTGATGTCATCGGTATCGGACGAATTTGGTGTTTTCGAAATGCCATATATCATCCAGAGCCGCGACCATATGAAAAAGGTACAGGCTGCATTAGGTGATACATTCCAGGATGCGGCTGGTGCCAAGGGTTATCACATTTTGTCATATTGGGAAAATGGCTTCCGCCACATCACCAATAACACCCGCGCAATCAATGTGCCAACCGATCTGCAAGGCATCAAGCTGCGCACACCAAAGGGCGCTTGGCGGGTAAAGATGTTCAAACTTTATGGTGCGAACCCAACACCAATGTCATTTTCTGAGGTCTTTACCGCCCTTCAAACAGGTGTAATCGATGGTCAGGAAAACCCATATGCACAGATTGCATCAGCAAAATTCCAAGAAGTGCAGAAATATCTGTCAATCACTGGCCATGTTTATACGCCTGCTTATGTCCTGACCTCAAAGAGTGGTTTTGGTAAATTGCCTGCGGATGTTCAGGCCGCATTGCGTGAAGCCGCTGTTGAAACACAGGCTTATGTCTATGAAACCGCTGCTCGTCTTGAAAATGAGCTGTTGACCGTGATCAAGGATGCCGGGGTTGCCGTTAATACGGCTGACAAGGCAGCTTTCATCGCCGCGTCAAAGCCAATCTATGACGATTACGCATCATCTGTAAAAGGTGGTGACGCGCTGATTTCGAAAGTACAGAACGCAGCGAAATAACACCAAATCCAGCCATTAGGGTTAACAGCCCCGATGGCTGGTCTATTTATTTTGAAATTTTCAAGATTGCGAATTGACGAAAACACGCCGGCAACCAGATAAAACTGGACGGCAAAAAGGTCAGGGGGGATCACTGACGTGACTAGTGTGGAAACAAACTTATTGCAACGTGTGATGACGCGAGCGCTGGAATGGTTTCTGATTTTTTTGATGATCGTTCTGACCGCCGTTGTTGTTGTTGCCGTTTTATACCGGATCGCTGGAGATTCGCTATCTTGGTATGATGAAGTGGCAGCAGTGCTATTGTCATGGGTTACCTATTATGGTGCCTGTCTTGCCGCCCTTGAGCGCAAACATATTGGCGTTGATTCTGTTTTATTGATGCTGCCAA
>JAFMNI010000013.1:0-13376 GCA_017859295.1 Candidatus Puniceispirillum sp.
AAACCCTTCAAATTGGATGAAGTGAAAGAAGCTTTGCATGATGTTGGGATTCAAGGAATCACCGTACTCGAAGCCAAGGGTTTCGGCCGCCAGAAAGGCCATACCGAGCTTTATCGCGGTGCTGAATATGTCGTCGATTTCCTGCCAAAGGTTAAAATTGAGGTCGTAATTGACGATGCCATGACCGAACGGGTGGTTGACGCCATTCAAAACGCGGCGCAAACAGGCCGCATTGGTGATGGAAAGATTTTCATCTCGACAATTGACGAAGCGATCCGCATCCGCACGGGCGAACGCGGTAGTGACGCGGTATAAGCACTGGTCTCGACCATGCCGAACCCAGACTAAACAGAGTTTAACGATTAAGTTTTAAATGACAGATAACGGAAGGATCCCTAAAATGTCTGACGCAAAAAAAATCATGGAAATGATCAAAGAACACGACATCACTTATGTCGATCTGCGTTTCACCGATACGCTTGGTAAAATGCAGCATGTAACCCAGCATATCGACACGATTGATGAAGATGCGCTGAACGAAGGCTTTATGTTTGACGGTTCGTCCATTGCTGGTTGGAAAGCCATCAATGACTCAGACATGACATTGATGCCTGATCTTTACCGTGCCTACATCGACCCGTTCTTTGCCCAGCCAACATTGGCATTGTTCTGCGACGTTCTTGAGCCATCAAGCGGCGAAGCCTATGATCGCGACCCGCGCGGCACAGCCAAGGCAGCTCTTGCGCATATCGAAACTTTGGGCATTGCTGATACAGCCTTTTTCGGTCCTGAAGCCGAATTCTTCATTTTTGAAGATGTCAAAATCGACGTATCAATGAACCGTGGCCTATACTCGGTCGATAGTGTTGAAGGCCCTTACAACAGCGCCCGCAAATATGGCGAAGGCAACCTTGGCCACCGTCCGGGTGTCAAAGGCGGCTATTTCCCAGTGCCACCAGTCGATTCGGGGCAGGACATCCGGTCTGAAATGGTATCGGTTATGGCCGATATGGGCGTTGCTGTTGAAAAGCATCACCATGAAGTTGCCCCATCGCAGCATGAGCTTGGCATCAAATTTGGCACATTGCTGGAAACTGCTGACAACATGCAGCTTTATAAATATTGCGTTCATCAGGTTGCCCATGCTTATGGCGTAACCGCGACTTTCATGCCAAAGCCAATTTCCGGTGATAACGGATCAGGCATGCATGTTCACCAGTCGCTTTGGTCAGATGGCAAGCCGCTTTTCGCTGGCAACCAATATGCCGATCTGTCTGAAACTGCGCTTTACTACATTGGCGGCATCATTAAACACGCCAAGTCACTGAACGCTTTCACCAACCCATCAACCAACAGCTACAAGCGGTTGATCCCGGGTTATGAAGCCCCTGTTCTGTTGGCTTACTCATCACGCAACCGGTCAGCATCATGTCGTATTCCGCATGTGAATTCACCGGCTGGCAAGCGCGTTGAAGTGCGTTTCCCAGATGCAACAGCAAACCCATATCTGTCATTCTCGGCAATGCTGATGGCCGGTGTTGACGGTATTCGCAACAAGATTCACCCCGGTGATGCGATGGATAAGGATCTTTATGATCTGCCACCTGAAGAACTGTCACAAATCCCGACCGTTTGTGGATCACTTCGCGAGGCACTTGAGGCATTGAATGAAGACCGCGCCTATCTGACTCAGGGCAATGTGTTCACCGACGATCAGATCGACGCCTTTATCGAGCTAAAAATGCAAGATGTGATCCGTCTGGAGCACACACCTGCACCTGTCGAATTTGATATGTATTATTCATATTAAGCGATCGCAAAAGATAATCTGAAAAGGCGGGGCTGGTTCCCGCCTTTTTCTTTGCCGTCTCAAATCTGCCGTTTCTGGTATCAGCCATTTCTGGTATCAGCTGTTTTTGGGGCATTCTTGGGTATTTTGCCAGTCAATCACAATATATTGGCGTTTGAGCAACAGATCATTGCTAGATACGGTAGACAGACGCTATCCAAGGCCGATATAGTGGCGCAACGCCACATTCCGCTGGCGACCGCCTTTAAACCCGATGAGTGATTGATGGCTGATCTTTTTGGCAATGCCGCAAAAACCGATGATTATGATGCATCCAATATCGAGGTATTGGAAGGGCTAGAGCCTGTTCGCCATCGTCCGGGAATGTATATTGGCGGCACTGACGACCGCGCCTTGCATCATCTGGCTGCTGAAATTCTCGACAATTCGATGGATGAAGCTGTTGCTGGCCATGCCAACCGGATTGATATTCATCTCGAATCTGCCGACCGATTAACCATTCGAGATAACGGACGCGGCATGCCAACGGGCAAACATCCAAAATTTCCCGATCAATCCGCCGTTGAAGTCATTATGACAACGCTTCATGCTGGCGGTAAATTTTCGGGCAAGGCCTATGCAACCTCAGGCGGTCTGCATGGAGTTGGCGCGTCAGTCGTGAATGCGTTATCAAGCGATTTAATGGTTGAGATCGCGCGTGACAAAATTCTGTTTCAACAGCGATTTTCGCGCGGCAAGCCGCTTGGCCCGTTGGTTGAAGTTGGCGCTGCCCCTAATCGCCGCGGCACATCGGTTAGCTTTACGCCCGATACTGAGATTTTTGGTGCTGGCGCAAAATTCCGCCCTGCCACCCTGTACCGGATGGCACGATCCAAGGCCTATCTATTTGCCGGTGTTGAAATTCGTTGGCGGTGCGATCCGGCATTGCTTGGCAATGATGATCCCATTCCGGCCGAGGCCAGCCTGCATTACCCGGGCGGCCTTGCCGATTATCTTACCGATGCGACCACTGACAAAGCCTTGATGATTTCCACCCCTTTTGCCGAAGCGGTAGAGCTTGACGGGCAGAAATTTGAATGGGCCATCACTTGGCTTGGTCCGGGTGAAGATGGCTTTTTCCACAGCTATTGCAACACGGTGCCAACACCATCAGGTGGAACACATGAAACCGGCTTTCGCCAAGCCATCGTTCGCGGCCTTCGCAGCTTTGGCGATTTGGTTGGCAATAAAAAAGCCGCTGATATCACGGCTGATGATGCGCTTGCTGGCGGCGCGATCATGTTGTCGGTGTTTTTGCGCGATCCGCAATTTCAGGGGCAGACCAAAGACCGGCTTGTCTCGACCGATGCAACTCGCCAAACCGAACAGGCCGTTCGTGACCGGTTTGATCAATGGCTATCAGCCGATGCCGGACGTGCAACATTTTTGCTGGATGCCGCGATTGAGCGCGCGGATGACCGCAAACGCCGCAAAAAGGAAAAAGAAGTTGCGCGGAAATCGGCGACAAGACGTTTGCGCCTTCCGGGTAAACTGGCTGATTGTTCGTCAAGCGATCATGAAGCAACCGAATTATTCTTGGTCGAGGGTGATTCGGCTGGCGGATCGGCAAAACAGGCACGCGATCGGAAAATTCAAGCGGTGTTACCCCTTCGCGGTAAAATCTTGAATGTCGCAAGCGCATCGACCGAAAAATTAAGCGCCAATCAAGAATTATCAGACCTGTCTTTGGCATTGGGCGTCAAAACGGGAAAGGATTTCCGGCTTGATGACCTTCGCTATGGCCGGATTATCATCATGACCGATGCCGATGTTGATGGTGCGCATATCGCGGCATTGCTAATGACCTATTTTTACCGCGAAATGCCCCAGCTTGTTGAGGCTGGACGGCTTTATCTGGCGCAGCCGCCGCTGTACCGGCTGACGCAAGGCGGCAAAACCGTCTATGCGCTTGATGAAGAACAGCGCGAAGCCAGCATGAAAAACATCTTTGATGGGCGCGGTAAGGTTGAAATCAGCCGCTTTAAGGGGCTTGGTGAAATGCCACCATCACAATTGAAAGAGACAACGATGAATCCGGCAAGCCGCCGCTTGTTGCAGGTTTCATTACCGCTTCGCGACTCGGTTGGCGCCGATTTGCGGCGTCACACTGACCAGCTGGTCAATACATTGATGGGCAAAAAGGCCGAATTGCGATTTGGTTATATTCGTGATCATGCCGAAGATGCGCTGGCTAATCTTGATGTATAGCGTTCCCCAGATTTTGAGGTTTTCATGCGTCCACAACTAGCACTTCGACTGATCGGTGGCGGGCTGGTTTTGCAAGGGCTGCTGTTTTACGGCTTTGCAACACCGCTGACGATCCAGATTTTCCCGGGTGCCAGCGATGAAGCGGTTCATGTTGGTATGATCATGCGGCGCGGCCTTGCGGCAATGTCTTTTCTGGCGGGTCTGGTCATTTTTCTGGTTCGCGACGATGGATATCGAACAACAAAACGCGTGTTATTCGGCTGTGGCATCGGATTTGCCGCCATTACCTTGTCACTGATTAAGATCCTTGCCGAACAGGCTGCGGTTATCCCACTTCCCGCAATCGCGCTTTATGGCTTTGTCGCGGTCTATGCGCTGTATATTTCGGTTCGCAAGCAGAAAACAGCCTAGCCGCTAATCGGCAGCGCGCTCGAATAATGACTCAATCGCGTTGGTGACGGCCTCGGGCGCCTCGATTGATGACAGATGTCCAATACCATTTAGCAGGCATAATTCGGCCTGCGGCGCAAGACCGGCCATTTCAACCGACAGATTTGGCGGCGTCAAAACATCCATATTGCCACATAAAACAAGAACCGGCGCGGCAAAGCTGGCCAGCGTGTCACGCTGGGCGCGCCGCCCCATAATTGCCGTTTGCTGTTGGACAAAGCCAATGCGCCCAATTTCGGCTGCCATGGCCAGAACATCGGCAACAATCGCCTCATCTTGCAATGCCGCCTCAGATAATAGGCGCGGCATCAAACGGCGTGTGACGCCTTGAAAGCCTTTTTGTTTGGCAAGAGCGATTGCCTGCTGGCGTTGGCGTTGGCTTTCGGCGCTATCATCGCGGCAATTGGTGCTAAGCAATGCCATCGCTGCCATCCGTTGCGGTGCCAGCCGCGCCATTTCCAAAGCCACATAACCACCCATTGACAGCCCAATCGGCACCAAGGGGCCTTCACAAAGATCAAGTGCTGCCTGCGCCATGTCATGAATTGAGTCATGGCGCGTTGTATCAGCGATATAACCCTGATTTGGCAGGCTGGCGCGCTGTTTGGCAAAAAGCAATTCGGTACAAAGAAGACCGGGAATAAAAATTGGTGTGAATGACGGCATCAAGGGCTCGGTGGGGGTGATAGAATGAAAGATTGACCTCGGCAGCATTACTCTGTATCACCAGCAACGTTGAAAGCCCATAAAAACTTATGGAATTTACGGTAAATTGCCCGTTTGGGGTGCGAAGACATTTCCAGTCAACATCAATAGGGAACTTATCCTTGAACTTTTCAGATCTCGGCCTCAGTGACGAGCTAAGCAGGGCGGTAGCCGATCTAGGTTATACCAGCCCAACACCCATCCAAGAAAAATCCATCCCCATTGTATTGATGGGCCGTGATATTCTTGGCTCGGCGCAGACCGGCACTGGCAAAACTGCCTCATTCACCTTGCCGATGATTGATATTCTGGCCTCTGGCCGCGCCAAGGCACGCCTGCCCCGCTCGCTTATTCTTGCGCCAACGCGCGAATTGGCGGCACAGGTTGCCGATTCTTTCGAAAAATTCAGCTCATACCATAAATTAAGCATGGCATTATTGATCGGCGGCGTCAGCTTTACCGAACAGAATGCAGCGCTCAGCAAGGGTGTTGATGTTCTGATCGCCACGCCGGGTCGGTTGCTGGATCATTTCGAACGCGGCAAAGTTCTGTTGAATGACGTGAAAATTCTGGTGATTGACGAAGCTGACCGGATGCTTGATATGGGCTTTATCCCCGATGTTGAGCGGATCGCTAGCCTGTTACCGCGGATGCGCCAAACGCTGTTTTTCTCGGCAACATTGTCTGATGATATTCAAAAGCTTGGTGCCAAATTTGTGATGAATCCAAAGGTCATCGAAGTGGCTCCACCTGCGGCAACAGCCGATACGGTTGCCCAGCATTTGATTTGGACTGATACCAGAAAAAAACGCCAGATTTTGCGCGATATTCTGCGGCATGAAGCGGTCAAGAATGCGGTTATTTTCTGTAACCGTAAACGCGATATCGCCGAATTGATCAAATCGCTGACGCGGCATGGCTTTTCGGCTGTTGCCCTTCATGGAGACATGACCCAATCAGCGCGCCTTGAAGCCTTACAGCGGTTCAAAGATGGCGAAGTGCCGCTGATGATCGCTTCAGATGTGGCCGCACGCGGGCTTGATATTGTCGGCCTTAGCCATGTTTTCAATTTTGATGTGCCAAGCCATGCCGAAGATTATGTTCATCGCATTGGCCGGACTGGCCGCGCTGGCAAATCGGGGCGCGCCTTTACCATCGCTGCCAGCAAAGATGACATCAAATATATCGGCTTTATTGAAAAGCTAATTGGCAAACCTGTTCCGCAAATCACCGTTGTTGATGGCAAGGTTGTTGAATCAGGGGCAAAATCATCAGCCTCAAAACTCGCAATCAGTGATGGTCAAGACGTTGCCAAAACCGACAGCGGCCAGTCAAATGCGGCCAGCGCACCAACAGAAGAAGCTGGTGAAAAGCCAGCGTCAAAGGGTCGTGGTCGCGGCAGAAATGCCAAGAAAACAGCCGACAAGCCCGTTGAAACTGACGCATCAAAAAATGATGGGCCGCAAAATGACGTGGTGCAAATTGATGCGACCAACGAAAAACCCGCTAAATCGGCAAACGCAAAATTGGCTGGCAGTTCGGCTAGCGGTTCATCTGACGTGTCTTCATCTACGCAAACGGCAAAACCAGCACCCAAAACAGCCGGAAAAAACAAAAACCGGAATCGCGATGATGAATTGCCATCACCGCCAGATTGTTCGGGAAATACTTTGGCTGAAACAGGCCATGTTCCGGCATTTTTGCGCCGCTAGCATCACGGCAAAACCGCGATTGATCATCGTCTGATTATCGCCGTCGGTCATCACCAGTGATGATCGTTTAATCAAATCCATGCCATGTGGCACCATGACCCGGCTTTTACGCGGGTGACGGGCTATCGCCCAGCGCCTTATCAATGACCTCACGAAGATCATTTGATTGCGCCTGTTTTTGTATCTTTTGCAACACTGCGCCCATCTTGGCACGCCGATCAGGGGCATACTGCGCCATACGCGTTAAAGGCAAAGCCATCCTTGCCGCCAATTGCGGGTTACGCGCATCAATATCAATCAGGCAATCGCCGATAAAATCAAAGCCTGATCCGTCATCAGCATAGAAATGCACCGGATTTCCCGTCATAAAGGCACCAAGAACCGACCGCAATTTATTCGGATTATTCGCATCAAATGCCGGATGCGCCATTAATTCACCAAGCCGCGCAATCGTGCCAGAGACAAGCGACATCGACTCCATCATAAACCATTTTTCCATGACAAGCGGGCTGTCCTGCCACCGGTCATGAAATGCCTGCAAAGCAATGGCACGCGCCGGATGGTCACAATGGTTCAAGGCCATTAATGCGCCTTGTGACAGGGTCATATTCTGGTCATGCACCTGGTTTGCAGCGCGTTCAATCGCGGCATTGTCACCGGCCGCAATGGCCAATCCCAACAGCCGGTTTAACAGGGCACGCCCACCATCTGTTTTGGCCATGATGGCCACATTTTCATCGGTCAGCGCAGATTTGATTTGCGGTGCCAGCATCCGCCCAAGAGCCGCCTCAACCGCCCGTCTTGCATGAAACAGCGCCACTGGATCGGCTGGCGTCATACGGCTTTCCAGAACCGAAATCGCCGGAAGTGCCAAAAGCCCCGATTTAAACATATCCAGTAAATCTGGATCGGCGAGACTGTTGGCATAAGCCTTGGCGAGTGCCGCAATTGCGGTTTCATCAACGCCAAGTTTCGGATCATCTGCAATTGCCAGAATTTGATCGGCAAGAAGTGTTTGCGCCGCATCCCAGCGGTTAAACATATCAGCATCATGCGCCATTAAATGCAGCCGTTCAGATGACGATAAATCATCTTTCAAAATGACCGGTGCTGAAAAATTGCGGAGCAAACTTGGCACGATTTTTCCAGATGGTGAAGGGAAAATCGGTTGGAGATGCGTTTTGCCAGTGACCAGAATGACCTGTTCATCCAGATAGGGCGCATCGGCAGACAGCCGGAATGGCACAATCGCCCCATCATCGCCAACAAGCCCAAGGCGAACCGGTATCGGCAGCGGCAATCGGGGTGTCTTTGCCATGGTTTCAGGAATAGTCTGGGTAAATTCGATGGCAAAAGCCTGATCATCATCAATCGCCACGCGGCTGGCGGTCAGTTCAGGCGTTCCGGCTTGCGAATACCAGTCAGCAAAGCCCGACAGATCAACACCATTTGCATCGGCAAGTGCCGCCACAAAATCATCGCAGGTTACTGCCGCCCCGTCATGGCGCTTAAAATAAAGATCGGTGCCGCGCCGAAACCCATCCTTGCCAAGATAGCCGGCAAGCATGCGAATGACCTCAGCGCCTTTTTCATATACCGTCGCCGTATAAAAATTGTTGATCTCACGATAGCTTTCAGGCCGGATCGGGTGCGCTGTCGGGCTGCGGTCTTCGGGGAATTGCGCGGCGCGAAGCATCGACACATCATCGGCGCGTTGTAGACCAGCATCATGCATATCGGCTGAAAAACACTGATCGCGAAAAACCGTTAGCCCCTCTTTCAGAGTTAATTGAAACCAGTCACGGCAGGTCACACGATTACCGGTCCAATTATGGAAATATTCATGGGCAATAATCGATTCGACACGATGTAGGTCAGTGTCGGTTGCGGTTTTCGGATCGGCCAGCACAAATTTGCTGTTGAAAATATTCAGGCCTTTATTTTCCATCGCGCCCATATTGAAATGGCTAACCGCAACGATCTGGAACAGATCAAGGTCATATTCAAGACCATAAACCTCTTCATCCCAGCGCATTGACCGTTTCAGCGAATCCATCGCATGGTGAGTCAAGCCAACATTGCCTTTTTCAACATAGATATGAAGATCAACCTTGCGCCCCGACATGGTTTGAAAGCTGTCAACAGCACAATCAAGATCGCCAACGACCGCCGCGAATAGATAGCTTGGTTTTGGATGCGGGTCATGCCAGATGGCAAAATGCCGGTCAGTACCGCAATTGCCCGTTTCGATCAGATTTCCATTCGACAGCAATTGCGGATAAGCGCGCGCGGCTTCTAACCGAACGGTGAAAATGCTCATCACATCGGGGCGATCAGGGTAAAAGCCGATCCGGCGAAACCCTTCAGGCTCGCATTGTGTGCAATACATACCGCCCGATAGATACAGCCCTTCAAGCGCGGTATTGGATTCGGGGTGGCATTTGGCGATTGTTTCAACAACACAATCACCTGTCAGGCCGGTAATCTGCAATCCTGATTCATCATGGCTATAGTCAGTATCGGCCAAGGATTTGCCATCAACCGAAATTGATTGAAGATCAAGCCCGCGCCCATCAAGATGCAAAATCCCCGCCCCACCAGCCGCAGGGTTCGGCGTGACGGCCAATTTGGTTGTGACAATGCTGCCAAGATCATGAATGTCGATGTTCAGATCGACTGCCGTTACCAGAAAAGCGGGCGGCGTATAGTCCTCGCGACGTTTTAGCATCGGCGTTAGCTTGAGTCGCGTGATGTTGTATAGGCTTCTTGGCAATGTGTCAGGCAATAGGGCTTGCCGGGTACAATCGCATCACCGCAAAAGACAAAGCCATTTTTCTTGGGATCGCCAGTTGGCCAGCAACATTTGCTTCTGGACCATTCCAATTGGCGCAATTCAAGGCGCAACGGCAAATTTTCAGTCACCTCAGGCACGGCGACTTTTGGCTTTTCAACCTTTGGCCGGCTAATTGGTGATGGGCGCTTTGGCAGGCCCATCCGGTGGGCTTTGCCAGCAATCGCGTTGCGCGATACGCCAAGTGCCTCGCCAATTTGCGAAATGGACAAGCCTTGCGTCCACAGCTCTTTCAGCTTTTCAAGACGTTCATCAGTCCAAACATTTGCTGTATCGGTCATTCACTTCCTCATTTCCCAATGATTGCGCCAACGATTGCGCCAACAGATGCTTTTTTGCAGCGCCGCTTCGTTATAGCTGTCTGGCCAAACGAACTCAATGACCGAATCGGCCATTTGGCTATAACGCCCCGATAAATTTACCAATCAGGTCGATTTGGTAATCCAGCATATGCCGCCCATAATGCACCCGAAGCCCTGCTTTTTGTGCCGCAACAAGCCATTCGGTCTCAGCAGGAACCATAATAATATCGGCAATCACCGTATCAGGACGCACCGCATCCAGCGCCAAAGGCAGGGCATCGCCCGGTTTCAGGCCAAGGCTGGTGCTGTTAATGATCATATCAGCGTCACCGCCATCACAATCAGCAAGCGCGGCGGCGTGAACATTGGCAAAGCCGGTTTTGCTGGCAAGCAGGCTGGCAAGTTCTTCAGCCTTGCCAAGGCTGCGATTGGCGATGGTCAATTTACCAATTTTTGCCTCAACCAGCGCCGCCGCAATGGCACGGGCAGCACCGCCTGCCCCAATCAGCAAAATCGCTTTATCGGCGACATCATATCCATTGCCAATCGCGCCAGCGACAAAACCGGCACCATCAAAATTATCGCCATGCATTGTGCCATCATCATCAAACCGCACCGCATTAACCGCCCCGGTCAATTGGGCGGCGGTGCCAAGGCTGTCACAAAGATCGGCAAGCGGCATTTTATGGGGGATCGTCACCGCAAGCCCGCCAAAATTTGGCATGGCGCGAAGCGCGTTGATGATGCGTTCCAGCTTTTCGGGCGGCGCATTGATTGGCACCATGATATGGGGCAAACCCGCCACCGCAAAACGCGGGTTAAACACCATTGGTGCCCGAACATGATCAACCGGATGAGCGATCACACCAAAGACGCGTGTTGCCCCGTCAACCCATGGCATCGGGTTGGATAATTCAGTTTCAGGCGGCAAAGACATCTACCCATTCCCCTGTATCATGCCCAGCATGGCCGGTCTTGTCAGCAAGCTGCGCCTTTTGTTGTCGTCAAGCTATGCCCGCGATGGGGTAAAAGCAAGTCATGCCTGCCAAAATCATGGCAAATTATTGCCCAATTATTGCCAATTTATGACCTCGAAAAGATCACAGCCGCGCCCCTTTCCCGCCCCTATTTAACAGGATTATAGCGATGTGGCACCGGTATGCTGGGATTCATCACCCACTGTTTGTTCGGCTGCCGGTGTCAACTTTCGTCAATGTGTTACAAAAACGCCCCAAAAACAGCAACCAAAGGAACAGCCTATGAAACAGCGTTATGCCCCGTTCTGATCGGTGCCGGCCTTCTGGTATCGGGAAGCATCATAACCGGACTTGCCAATGCCGATATGGACGATGCGTTACATAAGCGCGACAAGTTCATGCCAAAAAGCTCGACATCAATAATGATGGTATGATCAGCCTTGAAGAACTCACCAGCCGCCAAGATAAGCGGTTTCAAATGCTTGATCTTAACGCCGACGGCATGATCGACAAAACCGAGTTTAACGGCCGCATCGTTGCCATGTTCGAGAAGATGGACAGCAATGGTGATGGCAGCTTGGATGATAAAGAAATCCGCAAGATGAAGCGCCATAGCTACGGCAAGATGTAAAACACAACAGGCGGATATTGCAATTCGCCTGCCTTCACCGGCCTTTGCCCATCACCTCCTCCTATTCGTCGCTCACAAAATCCAGTGACGCCGAATTGATGCAATAGCGAAGGCCGGTGGGTTGCGGCCCATCGGGAAACACATGGCCAAGATGCGCGTCACAACGGTCACAATGAACCTCGGTGCGGCGCATAAAAAAGCTTTCATCAACATTTTTGCCGATATTTGCCTCATCAACCGGCGCAAAAAAGCTTGGCCAGCCCGATCCTGAGTCAAATTTGGTCTCGGATGAAAATAACGGTGTTGCACAGCAGATACAAAGATAGGTGCCAGCGTCATAATGTTTATCAAGACGGCCTGAAAAAGCCCGCTCGGTGCCATGTTTGCGTGTTACATGATATTGCTCTTCAGTCAGTTGCTCACGCCATTCCTCATCAGATTTATTAATCTTATCGCTCACTCTATTCTCCTTTATGCCTCGGCGAATTGGCGGCTTTGGCCTTCATCGCATTAAAAATGGCCAGCGGCGTTGCTGGCATATCAATATGGGTAATATCCAGCGCATCACAAATGGCCGAAATCACCGCTTGCGGCGCACCAATGGCGCCGGCTTCTCCCGACCCTTTGATGCCAAGCGCATTGTTGGCGCAGGCCGTATTGCGTGTGCTGATCTGAAACCCGGGGAAATGATCGGCGCGCGGCAAGGCGTAATCCATCAATGATCCGGCCAAAAGCTGGCCTGAATCATCATAAACAACATGTTCCAAAAGCGCCTGACCAACACCTTGGGCAATGCCGCCATGAATTTGCCCCTCAAGGGTTAACGGGTTGATAACAAGACCAAAATCATCAACAACATGATAGCTGGCAATCTCAACAGCACAGGTCTGCCGGTCAATTTCAAGCTCGATGATATGGCATCCATAAGGATAGGTTGCACCATCGGTTTCATAAGGCTGCGCCCAATTCAGCCGGTGCTTTTCGCCGGAAATGGCAAGCTGGCGGACAAGGTCTTCAATCGCGATTGACCGGTTGGTGTCCTGCCGCAAAAACAGGCCATCGGTAAAATTCAGATCATCTTCGCCACATTCCAGCGCTTCGGCAGCAAAAGGCTTGGCAAGATCAATAATCTTTGCCGCTGCGACTGCTGTTGCCGACCCCAGAACCGCGGTCATTCGCGCACCACCGGTTGTGCCACGCGGGCTGCGGTTGGAATCGCCTTGTTTGACCGTAATCAGATCAGCATCATAGCCAAGACGGTCAGACAGGATTTGCGTTACTGTGGTTTGATGCCCTTGCCCGTTACATTGCTGCGAGCCATGAAGGATAACCCGCCCATCGTCCTGAAACTCAATATCAACACCTTCGTCAGCGCCATTGCCGCATTGCTCGAGATACATGCCAAAGCCAATACCGCGAAGCTTGCCATTTTCAGCCGATTCCGCCTTGCGTTTGGCAAATCCGGCAACATCAGCCGTGGCAAGCGCCATATCGAACAGTTCGGTCATTTCACCTGAATCAATTGTGCCGCCACAAACCATCGCATAGGGAATCTGGCTTGGCTTGATCATATTGACGCGGCGAACATCAATCCGGCTATGGCCGGTTTCAGCGGCGATATGATCCATCAGCCGTTCCATCAGATAATTGGCCTCAGGCCGTCCTGCCCCGCGATAGGCATCAACCGCTGG
>JAFMNI010000013.1:13615-22738 GCA_017859295.1 Candidatus Puniceispirillum sp.
CCTGCTGCCACCGCACCATTTGCCCAAGGCGGCGCGCCGCCCATGCAATGCAGATTTGTTCTGGATGCAGAAAAATCTTAAAGCCAAAACTGCCGCCAACATCGCCAGTTTGAACCCTTACATCACTGCGTTCCATTGACAGCGCCTTGGCAATCTGTTCGGCAATGCCAACCACGCCCTGCGTTCCACACCAGATATCCAATGTGCCGTCTTTGGCACCGGGGGCGGCGACCATCGGGCGGGTTTCCATCGAATTGATCACAACGCGGCTATTCACCACATCGATCTCGACAATCTGATGGCCGTCGGCAATCGCGGCATTCATCGCAACTTCAGTCTCGTCAAGCTTGCCAGCCCCCCATTCAAAGGCAATGTTATTGGGGTAACAATCATAAAGCTGCGGCGCGCCATCTTTCATCGCCTCGTAAATATCGGTAACCGCTGGCATTGGTTCAAATTCAGCAGCAATTAATTCGATTGCGGAATCAGCTATCTCCTGCTGATCAGCAACAACCATCGCCACAATATCGCCTGCATGACGATTAATATCCCGAACCATCGCTGGCTTGCTGACAAGCTGCATTTTACCGCCGCCAATCAGGGGCGGTCGATATTGGCAAAGAACATCACCAATATGATCGGCATCTAGATCGGCCTGTGTTGCGACAAGGTGAACCCCGTCCATCTGCCGCGCTGCCTCCAGATCAATATTCAGCAGGTGCGCATGCGCATAAGGGGCGCGCAAAAACGCCACACGCAAGCCCTGTCCGGGCGCAATATCATCACTATAGCGGCCAGCGCCGATCAGCAGCCGCCGGTCTTCGACCCGCGCGGTAGATTGTCCAATTCCAAATTTCATTTATCCTGCGCTCCTTAAAGACCAAAACCGCCCCATTTAATCGTGAAGACGGCGACTAGCCTCTAGTCATTGAATTGGCGATATGCCGCATAGATGCGGGTGCCGGTTGTCACCCAGCATAAAATGCCAAAGACGATTGCCATGAGACTGAAATAGTCAGGCCAGACCAGCATTGCAAGGAACAGCAGTATCGTTTCTGTTCCTTCGGTTAGACCGCCAAGATAATAAAATGCCTTTTTGCCGCGGATTTGGGTCGTAACCTGGTGTTTTTCGGCAAGGATGGCAAAGCCCAGAAAACTGGTGGCGGTGCCAACAAAACTGAAAATCAGAAACGCTGCCGAAAGCGCAGTTTCTGGCCACGCCACTGCAAAGGCCAGTGGGATCGCACTGTAAAAGATAAAATCGCTAACAATATCAAGATAGCCGCCAAAATCGCTTGACCGGCTGGCGCGTGCCACGGCGCCATCCAGCCCGTCAATGACACGGTTTGCAATGACAAACCACAAAGCCGGATAAAATAGGCCGGCGGCAACACATCCCGCCGCAATCAAGCCAAAGGCAGCGCCAATCATTGTCACCTGATTGGCAGTCATACCTAGCGCCACAAGCCCCCGCCCAATCGGGTTTAGCAACCGGTCAATCAAGGGACGAAGCTGGGCGTCAAACATCGGGTCTAGCTCCGTTTTGTGTTTGGCCTGCGGGCAAATTGTGCAATGCCGGTTTCACCAGCAATCACATGCTGACCCGTTTCGATCAGCAATTTGCATCCCGCCGGCACGAAAACATCAACAACACCGGCAATGCGCGCCATGCCAATCGGCGCACCAGCTTGGACAAATTTTCCTTCGGCCAGACGGCAAATCAACTGACGCGCGGTTTTGCTGCCAAGCTGGACAAGCATGATTTCGCGATCATAGGCATCACGAATACGGATTTCGCGGCGTTCATTTGATCCGCGCGCCGCCTGCCAGCTAGTGCGATCAAATCCCCATTTGCGAAACAAACCGGGTAACAGCAAATTTTCGACAATATGGCCAGTGATCGGGCTTGTTTGCAATTGCGTATCGGTCAAACGCGTTTGAATGGTGATGCGTTTGGCGGGCACGGCATCATCACCGGCAAGACCATCAGGAAATTGATCAGTTTCAATATCAAGAACAACACCATCTGCCGGTGCATAAATGATTTGGTCATCGGCTTTGGTTTGCCGGTTTGGCAGCCGAAGCCCGTGCGCAAGCCACATCATGATGCCAAGGAAAAAACAGCCAAGCGGCAAAAAGATCATGCTTGTCAGGATGGTCACAATACCGGCAAGCGCTAGCACCGGCCAACCATCATCGGCAATTTTCCAATCAGGTATGAATGTCATGTCTTGGCCTCATTTCCAATAACAGCGCCATTGCTACGAATAGCAAAGCCGTTTTACCGGTCATCTAATTTTTATCAGACGCCGTGGCAGATGATTGCGGTACGGCAAAAATCTGTTTTGGGTAAATCAGATCAGGATCGGCAATATCTTGCTGGTTGCGCCGAACAATATCGACATATTTAACCCCCTCGCCCAACTGGTGATAGGCAATGCGCCACAGCATATCGCCCTTATTCACCACGACCAGCGGCGATCCGTCTTGCCCCTTGGCCAGATCACGCGCTTTGACCGGCAGGTCATAACGGGCAATGATCTGATTGGCGTCATCAAATAACGCAAAGCGTAATTGATTCACCGCAATATCCATATCAAGACTGCCGGCCACCTGCCATGCGCCATCCGCCAAAACCAGCGCCTCACCAAATTGCCCTTTGGCATCATTAACCGCAACCCGAACGCCGCCTCTTGATGTGCCGGATATCAGAATACGGCTTGCATCGCGCCAGACAATCGCACTTGGTGCCAATGCTGCAATCTGACTAGCCGCAATTTGGCTATTGGCCTGGGCTTTTCCCGGGGCCGCCGCGGCTGTTTCGGGCATCGCCGCATCAGCCTTGGCAGGATCAACAACAATTGCTTCACTGGCGGTTGCTTCACTGGCAGTTGCTTCACTGGCAGTTGCTTCACTGGCGGTTGCGGCCAGTTTGGCCTTATCCACATCATCAGGCGACTGGATTAGCACCGGCACCTCGGTCGCGGTTTCCGGCAAGAGCGCAACGAGGGGTTTGGTTTCGGTATCTTGATAAATTTCAACAGCCAGACTGCGATCGGCCATTTCGGTTGTTCCATCACTGCGTTCCATCGCAACCGAGATCAAATGCTGGCCAGCCGCAAGTGATTTTTCAAGCACAATTACCCATTCACCATTTGCATTCGCAATTGTTTCACCAAGCAGAATGTCGCCTTCAAAAATACGGATTTTTGTATTTGGCGCCGCCGTGCCAGCAAATACCGCTGCGCCATCGGGCTTGACGCGTGCAAGATCAATCGTCAAAGGCGCTGCAGGCGTGGCATTTGGCGGCTGCAAGCTTGTGCCGCTATCCTTATCAGATCTTTCAGCCTTATCAGCCGCCGGCTGTGACAGCTCAATTGACGGGCTTTGTGGTTGAACCTGTTGGTCACCCTCATCATCAAGAAGCACCATCGACAAGGCGATCGCAACAAGCACCCCGCCCACCGCAAACAGAATATAAAGTATCGATCGCACTGATGTGGTTTCCTGTTTGTTGGTGAATGACTATTAACAGACTAATGCTAATTGCGTTAAGGTTCAATGTTAGTTAACTGCAGCCTTGGCATCAAAAGGAATTGCGATGAAAAAAATTTGTGTTTTTACCGGCGCCGCCTCAGGCATAAACCCCTTTTATAAAGACGCTGCCTATCAAATGGGACAAATGATCGGGTCACGCGGTCTTGGGCTTGTTTATGGTGGTGGCAAAATGGGTTTGATGGGCGCGGTTGCCGATGGGGTGCTTGCTGCCAATGGCCGCGTTACCGGCATTATTCCGCAATTTCTTGATAATGTTGAGGTTGGGCATAAAGGCGTTACCGATCTTCACATCATCGATTCGATGCATGAACGAAAAGCCATGATGTATGATATTTCAGATGCCTTTGTCATTTTCCCCGGTGGCCTTGGCACACTTGATGAAACCATGGAAATCATCACATGGCGCCAGCTTGGATTGCATAACAAGCCGATTATAATCGTTAATTTAAACGGCTATTGGGATTCGATGTTGATCATGTTCCAGAATATTATTGATCAGGGCTTTATGCATCATGGGCATACAGGTCATTTTGATCAGGTAGATGATCTTGACGGTTTAATGGACAAGCTTGATCAGCTATTCCAGCCCGACCGATTACAGGCCTAGCAAAGAAGGCTTGGCAAGCGCGCCAAGAAAAAAGAACAAGGCTTATCTTTATAGGCGCGCCACTAAGCGCGTCATCATCAAAGGAAAAATCCCGATAATGATGGTCACAACGATCATCGCTATCGGGGGTTATTTTTGACTTGGCGAGGTGGTTTACCGTCAAAGATATTTGCCCCAAAAAGTTTGGGTAATTAGCCGATGATGCTATTCAGCGTCGCGCTTGGGCGCATCACCAATGCCACCTTGTCACTGGCAGCATGATAATAACCGCCAAGATCGCATGGCTTGCCTTGGGTTGACGCCAATTCGGCAATGATCGTCTTTTCATTATCAGCAAGCGCCGCCGCCAATCCGGCAAAATCATTAGCCAGATCCTGATCTTCGGTTTGTGCGGCAAGAGCCTGCGCCCAATAAAGCGCAAAATAATAATGGCTGTCGCGCGTATCGGTCTGGCCAACACGGCGTGACGGCGATTTATCATTTGCCAACAGCAATTGTGTTGCGGCATCAACCGCCTTGCCAAGCAGGCCAGCCTTGCTGTTGCCAGTCGATTCGGCGACAAAATTCAATGATTCACCAAGCGCACAAAATTCACCAAGCGAGTCCCAGCGCAAATGGCCTTCTTCGATCAATTGCTGAACATGTTTTGGCGCTGATCCACCTGCGCCTGTTTCAAACAGACCGCCGCCATTCATCAGCTTGACCACAGACAGCATTTTTGCCGATGTGCCAAGCTCGAGAATAGGAAATAAATCAGTTAGATAGTCACGAAGCACATTGCCGGTGATTGAAATGCAATCTTTGCCAGCCGTGATGGTTTCAAGTGAAAACCGGGTCGCCTCACGCGGTGCCATGATTTTGACCGATGCTTCATCAACGCCAAGCTTGGCAAGCATTGCTTTCACATAAACAATGATTTCCGCATCATGCGGGCGTGCCGCATTCAGCCAGAACACGGCCTCGGCACCGGTTGCCTTTTGACGGGCAAGACCAAGCTTAACCCAATCTTCAATCGGTGCCTGATTGGTGCTAGATGAGCGCCAGATATCGCCTTTTTGTACCTGATGCTCATGCAAAACTTCGCCATTTTCCAGAACATAGCGAACCACACCATCTTCCGACATCTGAAATGTTGTTGGATGTGATCCATATTCTTCGGCCTTTTGCGCCATCAGGCCAACATTGGAGACTGATCCGGCTGTTGTTGGATCAAGCGCGCCATTTTCCTTAAAGAAATTAATGGCTTCCTCATAAACAGGCGCATAGGAATTATCCGGAATGACGCATTTGCAATCTTGCTCGCTGCCATCTGGCCCCCAGCCCTTGCCGCCAGCGCGGATCAGAGCAGGCATTGACGCATCAATAATCACATCTGACGAGACATGGAAATTGCTAAGCCCTTTATCCGAATTCACCATGTAAAGCGGTGGATTGGCGGCAAAGCAAGCCGCAAGATCGGCTTCTAGCTCGGCGCGTTTTGCGGCCGGAAGCGCGGCAATTCGCGCCTCAAGATCGCTAAGCCCCAAATTATAATCCATGCCCAATTCGCGCAAAACATCATCATGTTTGGCAACAAAATCTTCAAGCAGCACGCCAACAGCCTGACCAAAGATAATCGGGTCAGATACTTTCATCATTGTTGCTTTGAGATGAACCGAAAACAAAATAGATTTTGTTTTGGCATCGGCCAGCTCGTCACGCAAAAAGGCGCGTAAAGCAGCCAAAGACATGAATGAGGCGTCAACAACGGTTCCCGCTTTTAGCGTCAGGCCGTCTTTTAAAACAGTGACCGCGCCAGCCTTGTTTTCAAATTCGATTTTTGCCTTGCCAGCCTGATCGGCGCTCAAAGTTGCCGATTTTTCATTGGAGAAGAAATCACCTGATGACATTGATGATACATGGGTTTTTGAATCAGCTGCCCAAACGCCCATTGAGTGCGGATTGTTCTGCGCATAGATCTTGACCGCCTGCGCACTACGCCGGTCAGAATTGCCCTCACGCAGAACCGGATTAACCGCACTGCCCTTGACCGCATCATAACGCGCAGCAATCGCGCGTTCTTCATCATTTGCCGGTGCTACCGGGTAATCGGGAAGATTATAACCTTGCGCCTGCAATTCGCTGATCGCGCCAACAAGCTGGGGAATTGATGCTGAAATATTTGGCAGCTTGATCACATTGGCAGCTGGAGTTTTCACCCATTCTCCCAGTTCAGCTAAATCATCCGATTGACGTTGGGCATCGGTCAGAACTTCGGGAAATACGGCAATCACACGGCCGGCAAGCGAGATATCACGTCGCCCAATCGTCAACCCAGCAGGCTTTACAAAACGATTGATGATCGGCAGGAGCGAGGCGCTGGCCAATTCTGGGGCTTCGTCCACTTTTGTATAGATTAAATCTGGGTTGGCTGTATCTGACATATTCTTTGCCTTTTCATATGATGACCAAAACACACCCCGGGATTGGGGAAAACGTAACTGAGCCTTTTGGCCGGTTTTATAGCGCGGCTGAAACCGCTTTTAATGCTTCGGCTGCCTTGCTGGCATCAGGGCCACCAGCCTGCGCCATATCAAGCCGCCCACCGCCGCCGCCGCCGCCAAGCGCCGCCGACCCAATCTTGACCAGATCAACCGCGCTTTTTTGACCAACAAGATCCGCCGTAACGGCAACAACAATCGATGCTTTGCCAGCATCAGTCGCAACAAGACAGATCACCGCATTTTCAACCGATGATTTGATTTCATCGGCCATTGATTTCAATTCGCGCGCCGGCGTGTCTTCAAGCAACCGCCCAACAAAATTGATGCCATTGAAAACATCACTGCCATTGCCAGCACCGCCGCTGCCGCCAGCGGCCAATTTACGCCGCAGCTGGCTGATATCACGTTCAGCCTTTTTACGGTCTTCGACAAGCTGGGCAACACGGTCGGCAAGCTGGTCGGGCGCAATCTTCAACAGATCAGCACTTTTGGTCAAAATGGCATCACGCGAATCAATCCACGCCAGCGCACCTTCATGCGTTACCGCCTCAATCCGGCGCACCCCGCCAGCAACAGCCGATTCCGAAATGATTTTCAATAGGCTGATATCGCCAGTTCGGCCAACATGGGTGCCGCCACATAATTCAACCGACCATGCCTTGCTTGGATCATCATCAGCCGCACCGCCCATTTGCACAACGCGAACTTCATCGCCGTATTTTTCGCCAAACAGCGCCAATGCGCCAAGTTCAATCGCGGCGTCAGGCGTCATAATGCGGGTGGTGACATCGGAATTCATCCGAATCCGTGCATTAACGATTTGTTGAACCTGATCCAATTCTTCGGCCGAAACAGCCTTTTGATGGGAAAAGTCAAACCGCAACCGGTCGGGGCTGACAAGCGATCCCTTTTGCGCCACATGATCACCAAGCACAAGCCGAAGCGATTCATGGAGAAGATGCGTTGCCGAATGGTTGGCGCGAAGCCGCAAACGGCGCGACACGCTGATCTGCAACCGAACCTCTTGCCCCTTGGCAAGCGTGCCAGAAATAATTTCGACATGATGGATAAACAGACCTGACGAAGTTTTCTGGGTATCAGTGACGCGGGCTGTGCCATTGTCCCAGCTAATCGTGCCGACATCACCAACCTGACCACCCGATTCGCCATAAAACGGGGTTTGATTGACAATCATCCGCCCCTTGCCAGCTGTGCCGATTTCTTCAATTTCGGCATTACCATCAACAAGCGCGGTGACAATGGCTTCGGCTGAATCTGATGTGTAGCCTAAAAATTCTGTTGGCTCTAGCTTTTGCGCCAGATCAAGCCAGATGGTTTCAGTGGCGCTGTCGCCCGATCCGCTCCATGCACGGCGGGCATTGGCTTTTTGCGCATCCATTGCGGCGTTAAAGCCATCAAGATCAACCTGCCAGCCATAACCGCGCATGAAATCTTGGGTCAGATCAAGCGGAAAGCCAAAAGTATCATAAAGCTTAAAGGCAGTTGCGCCATCAAGCGTGCCACCGGCGGCCTTGCCTGCCAGCTCGTCATTCAAAATGCGAAGGCCGCGACCAAGCGTTTCTTTGAAACGGGTTTCTTCCAGCTTCAGCGTTTCGGTAATCAGCGATTGCGCACGTCCCAATTCGCCATATTGCGCGCCCATTTCGGCAACAAGGGTTGGCACAAGCCGGTACATGGTAGGCTCGGCGCACCCCATCTGGTGAATATGGCGCATCGCACGCCGCATAATCCGGCGCAAAACATAGCCTCTCCCCTCATTTGACGGCAAAACACCATCGGCAATCAAAAAAGATGACGCCCGCAAATGGTCTGCCACAACCCGATGCGATATATTATGGCTTCCATCGGCATCGGTGCCGGACACATCTGCCGACGCCTCGATCAATGACCGCATAAGGTCAATGTCATAATTATCATGCTTGCCCTGAAGCACCGCCGCGATACGTTCCAGCCCCATGCCCGTATCAATTGACGGTTTTGGTAAGGCAATACGTTTGTCCGGCATCTGTTCAAACTGCATAAAGACAAGATTCCAGATTTCGATAAAGCGATCACCATCTTCATCAGGTGACCCTGGCGGGCCACCCGGAATATGGTCGCCATGATCATAGAAAATTTCCGAACAGGGGCCACAAGGGCCAGTATCACCCATCGCCCAGAAATTGTCGGATGTGGCAATGCGGATGATGCGGTCATCTTTCAGACCAGCGATTTTCTTCCATAGATTGGCCGCTTCATCATCTTCATGATAGACCGTGACAAGCAGTTTTGACGCATCAAGCCCATATTCCTTGGTGATCAAATTCCACGCCAATTCAATGGCATTTTCCTTGAAATAATCGCCAAAGGAGAAATTACCAAGCATTTCAAAAAATGTGTGATGACGCGCCGTATAGCCGACATTTTCAAGATCATTATGTTTGCCACCAGCACGAACACATTTCTGCGCTGTTG
>JAFMNI010000128.1 GCA_017859295.1 Candidatus Puniceispirillum sp.
TAATAACGCAATTGTAATCCAAACCAAGTTCGTTGCTGCAGTTGGTGGAGTGTAAAATGAGAAAACTTGTTACATATTCTCTGGCATTTTTAGCTAGTTTGACACTCTCATCAACAGTCTATGCCGGTGTGTCCAATTATGATGCATCCAGCGATGGTGCCATGCCTGCATGTGCTAACGGTGCTGTGCCAGCAGGAACTAATCTGCTCTCTGATGCGGTATGCCGCACTACGCCAACTGTTTTTAAAGTCACAATTTATGAAATGGGCTTGTGTACAGCCCATCCGTTTGCCAACGGAACAGGCGTGACAATGGACAAATCAACCTGTTCTGTCGTTTTTTCGAATACAGCTGGTTCAACTGCAGATATTGCGAGCAGCATAGGAGGGGAAGATGCCCTTGAAGGTGACTCTTTTCCGCCACCAGAAGGAACCTTCAAATACCCATATGCGATTATGGGCACGTCTTTTACGGTTAACACGAAAGTAAAAGGCGAGGTTGGGACGGCGTTTGCAACAAAAACTTATGCGACTGCTGCTGATGGATCATATACTGACGTAACTGCTGGTGGTAATGGAGTGGATTTTGTAAGCCCTCTTGCCAATTTTGGCGAGAATAAATGCTTTTCTGGGTATATAAATGGCTCTACTGGTGTTGGGACAATTGATGGTTATTTGACCAATACTGCCTTGGTAAGAAGAGACGATGCTGACTACGATGCTGTCAGCGACATTTGTACTGGCCAAACACGTTTAGTGGGCGTCTTTGATTTGAGCAACCCATTTACCATTACTCCAATTACCAGGATGGTTAAATTTAACTTTGTTCTTACAGATTATGGCGTTCAGGTAGAGGTGAATAACAGTGGGGAAGCCAATTCTGGAAAGGTTAAAATGATATCCAGCGCCCCGTTCTCAGCATATTTTGAAGCGGTTGAGTGAACTTTGATTAAGGCTTCTGTGACCAATTTTCTTTAGCCACAGACTCCTCTGACCCCATGGTTAATGGCGCTCGATCAATCATGGACATTTTATGCATCACCAGTATTTACCAATGGATATTAGCTATAACAAAAGCTAAGACCAGTTTTCAGAATTTGGCCAGAGGATGGCGGTCCAAGACGCTTGAACCGCAGATCTGGATTCACGAATGTTAATTTCAACCCCAAGCCAGAGCGGTCTATTTTCATTTGTAGTTTAGAAGTGTAGAAAGAAATATCAGAAACAAAAAACAGTTAATAATATTGGTATAATAGGGATGAAGGATAAAACGTTTCCTGCATTCCTACATTGGAATCCGCTGCCTTACAGTATTGCCATCACCCAATCGAACCAGTTCAAATTCAGGTCATTTATTAAATTTCCCCTCAGTGTTTCTACAAAGCGTTTGTGTCCCAGCAAAAAAGCGCCGTCTACTGTAGCTCTTACATCATTCTTAAAGCGGGTAAATAATGTCTAAGAAGGCATAGGCTTGCCTTCTATATGCGGCTCTAGCCAACCATCATCCATACACATGAGTACCAGATCTGCATCATGAAACCATCGTTCCGTGGCCTCTTCAACTGTGGGCGGACGATCTTTTACCAGAGATGGACAGCAGACACACAAGAAGCGATTAGAAAAGCGTTTGAGCGCACGCCAAAAGATCTTGTTAAAAAGGGTTTTCTTGAGGTCAAAGATGATCTCTACATCCTCAGCTTACATGATGTCGGACAGACCGGACACGATCCAGACAATTGATATTATGTCCGGGCCGAACTACCGGACGGACAGGACACACCCCTTTAGGGGTGTCCTAGTGTCCGGGGCTGGATGATGAGTGATCGCTATACAGGACTATATTTTGGCTAGAACTTGCGGTCTTATTATTAGGTGACAGATATTCATTTTCACTAGGGAAAAGAATTTATGTTTAAAACGTCATCCGCCGTGCCTATCAGTTTACACTTGTTGTCGGAGCTAGTCCTGCCAAATTATTAGTATCGAGGGTTTCTACTACAAACCAACGAACTAAACTCCTGAGGATTTCACATGATAGACCTTGACTTTGTTCGCCGCCAATTTCCCGCATTTGCAACACCGTCACTCAACGGACAATCATTCTTTGAGAACGCTGGTGGATCCTATATGTGTCAACAAGTGATCGATCGTTTCAATCGCTATTTTGAGCAGCGCAAGGTGCAGCCCTATTATGCTTTTGCCGCTTCAAAAATTGCTGGCGAAGAAATGGATCTGGCACCGATACGTTTTGCTCGTTATCTGAATGTTGATGCCGACGAGGTCCTTTTTGGTCCTTCAACTTCACAAAACACATATGTGCTGGCACGGGCGTGCCTTGAAAGACTTGCTGAGGGTGAGGCTATCATTGTTTCAGCACAGGAGCATGAGGCTAACAGTGGAGTTTGGCGCAAACTTGCTGATTATGGCATTGATGTTCGTATATGGCCTGTCGATCCTGCAGATGGGCGGCTGCGGCTTTCTGACTTGCTTTCCTTGCTCGACAATAAAGTTCGCTTAGTCGCCGTCACTCATTGTTCCAACCTTGTTGGTGAAATTAATCCGGTGCGCCAAATTGCCGACGCGACACATGAAGCAGGAGGGCTCTTACTGGTTGATGGGGTATCCTATTGCCCGCACGGCTTTCCTGATGTGGATGCGCTGGGTGCAGATGTTTACCTGTTTTCAACTTATAAAACCTATGGTCCTCACCAAGGGGTTATGGTTATTCGAAATGCTGCACGAACATTGTTTGCGCCGCAATCTCATTTTTTCAATCATGATAATCCAATGAAATGGATGGTACCGGCTGGGCCGGACCATGCACAGGTGGCTGCTGCGAATGGTGTTATCGATTATTTTGATGCCTTAGACGCGCACCATGGTGGTCAAGACGATAGTGAGCGCCCGCGCCGAATAACTGACCTTTTCAAAAGTGCTGAAACCCCTCATATCAGGACGTTGCTTGAATATATTGAATCGCGAAATGATGTGCACTTGATTGGGCCTTCTGACCCCGAGGCGCGCGCGGCCACAATAAGCTTCGTGGTTCCCCATATGAAAGCCGCTGACATTGGCAAAAAATTGGCAACCAAGGGCATCATGGCGGGTGCAGGTCATTATTATGCCGCCAGATTGTTTAATCAGATGGGTCTTGACCCAGACGCAGGCGCAGTAAGACTATCATTTGTCCATTATACATCTACCGCGGACATGACCAAGTTGATCGCAGCGCTGGACGGTACGCTCAAAAGGTAAGGGCCAGCTCCTTTGGAATTTTTTTATTGATGAAGTTTGTAATGCCCGAACAGGAAAAGCATGAGCTCTGCGAGGATCTGTATCGGGTTTCAGCAACATTTCTAGAAGGCTTTTGAATAATGAACGGCAAGCAATGCGCAACTGTGACATTTCTTAAAATACATAGGTGCCCTCACTTAGAAGGTTTTAATTTTATTTCCTTACAGATAAGCTTTGCTTGCCCTTTCTAAAGTTCACTGCCCAAGAGGACGCTCACTAATGCAAGACAGACCCGTTAACCAGCTCATATTAATGACTGACGAGCACACGCGGAAGGTTCTTGGTTGTTATGGCAATAAAATGGTTAAAACACCCCATATCGATCAACTTGCGGCTAAGGGGACATTATTTGAAAACGCATACACCAATGTGCCTATTTGCGTGCCCGCCAGAGCCTCCTTTGCAACAGGAGATTATGCGCACCGTTCGCGTCATTGGGATAACGCCACGCCCTATTTTGGTATACCAAACTCTTGGGGCAACGAGCTACAAAAAGCCGGTATCACAGTGGGGTCAATCGGCAAACTACATTACCGTAACTCAGATGACGACGTGGGGTTGGATTTTCAAAAAATACCAATGCATGTAGTCAACGGGACTGGTGATGTGCTGGGCTGCGTTAGGGAACCTTTACCAAAGCGCTGGAAGTCTTTGTCTATGGCTGAAAAGATTGGCCCAGGGGAGACTGACTACAATATTTATGACCGTCAGGTAGCAACTGAAGCGATAGAGTGGTTAGCCACGGATGGCAAACAAAAGAAACCTTGGGTGCTGTTTGTATCCATGGTAGCACCGCACTTTCCGTTGATCGCACCGCAAGAATTCTACGATCTCTATGACAAGCTTGGTTTGATGCCCACAAAACCCCGGCAGTCCCCAGAGCATCCTTGGCATCACGCCATGCGTAATTGTCAAATCATGGATAACTTTACCTCAGAGCGAACAAGGGTTGCGCTGGCATCCTATTACGGACTTGTCACTTTCATTGATGATTTGATTGGCAAGATTTTAGGAGCGGTTGAACACAACGGTCTTAGCGACAACACACAGATTTTCTACCTCAGCGATCACGGTGATAACATTGGTGAACGGGACTTATGGGGAAAATCGAACTTTTATGAAGAGTCAGTAGGTATACCCTGCATTGTAAAAGGCCCAGGAATTCCCACGGGTAAAACCTCAAAAACACCTGTTTCCTTGATTGATGTCTACCCAACGATACTAAAAACCGCAGGTATCACACCAAAGGCAAAGCCAGGTAAATCGCTCGTCGATTTGGCAAACGCTGCAGATGATTTCGAGAGATTGGTTTTTTCTGAATATCATGCTGTGGGATCAGCAACTGGTGCTTTTATGATCCGCAAAGGACAGTGGAAATTGATCTATTATGTATCGATGCAGCCACAGTTATTCAATTTAGCTGAGGACCCTGAAGAATTGTGTGATCTTGGCGTCAACCCAAAGTACAGGGGCATACGCAGACAATTGGAAACCGAACTTCGGTCAATTTGTGACCCAGAAGCAGTAGATGCCATGGCGAAGGCTGATCAGATGGCTATCGTAAACGCAAATGGCGGCATAGAGGCCGTTGTCGCAAAAGGCGGATTCGGTGCTACACCCCCCCCGGGGGTTAATGCAGAATTCGTGAACCAGAAATAATAGATTTTAACGTTTGCCTCAGAGCAGCGGTCCCCGGTCAACGGATCTTGGTTCAGGCAAGGTTGCAGGTAAGGTTTTGATAGTTGACCAT
>JAFMNI010000129.1 GCA_017859295.1 Candidatus Puniceispirillum sp.
CAGCGTTTCGATCAGTTCGGCTTTTTCTGTTCTATTCACCGATCGTCTCCGCTCTCGTTTGGGCAGCGTGGGCCAACCACGATCTGCCTTGTTGCAAAATGGACCGACGAATATCGCCAGTCCGCTGGCCTGCCCATAAGAAGTTCAAGCGGTATAATCCACTCTTGCTCCCCGTCTATTACGGGTGATTAAGTCCTGCCGATGGCAGCACCCCCGTAGTCTTGGACAGGTGCGGGGCATTTGCGGTTTTTGCATTTGCCCCTAATTTTCAGCCACGCCAAAGGCAGCGGCTGAAAAATCTGTGTTTCGGCCTTATTGAGCAGCCGCATCCTCAACGAACACGCCAGCGCTCATTGTTGATGAAATGGTAATCTTTTTCACATACTGGCCTTTAGCACCTGATGGGCGCGCCTTGCGAACCGCATCGATAAAGGCTGTTGCATTCTCAATGATTTTAGCTTCGTCAAAGCTTGCCTTGCCGATACCAGCGTGAACAACACCGGCCTTTTCGGCGCGATACTGAACTTCACCAGCTTTGGCAGCGTTCACCGCCGCAGTCACATCGGCAGTTACTGTTCCCAATTTCGGGTTTGGCATCAAACCGCGTGGGCCAAGCACCTTACCAAGACGACCAACAACACCCATCATGTCAGGCGTTGCAATCACCCGGTCAAAGCCTGACTCGCCATTCTGGATGGCTTCGGCCAAATCTTCAGCACCAACCAGATCAGCACCCGCTGCTTTGGCTTCATCAGCCTTGGCATCTTTGGCGAAAACGGCAACGCGCATGGTCTTGCCAGTGCCATTTGGCATGGCAACAACACCGCGAACCATCTGGTCTGCGTGACGTGGGTCAACGCCGAGATTCATCGCAATTTCGATGGTCTCGTCAAATTTTGCTTTTGCATTGCCCTTTACCAGAGCCACCGCTTCGGCAAGTCCATAGGCCTTGTTCCGGTCAATTGCTTCGTAAGCTGCTTTGAGATTTTTGCTATTTCTTGCCATGTTATTAGCCCTCCACGACTTCGAGGCCCATGGCACGGGCAGACCCCATAACCATTTGCATTGCGCCTTCGACGTCAACCGCATTCATATCGCCCATTTTCTGATCGGCAATTTCGCGCACCTGCGCCGTTGTAACTTTGCCAGCAACCGAACGGCCCGGCTCTTTTGATCCGCTTTTCAGACCAGCCGCTTTTTTCAAGAAATAGCTAACTGGTGCTGTTTTAGTGACAAAAGAAAACGACTTGTCCTGAAACACGGTGATGACCACCGGTACCGGCATGTTCTTTTCCAGTGAGTCTGTTGCGGCGTTAAACGCTTTACAAAATTCCATGATGTTCACACCACGCTGGCCCAATGCTGGTCCGACTGGAGGCGACGGGTTGGCCGCGCCTGCCGGAATATTCAGCTTGATGTAACCTTGGATCTTCTTTGCCATCTTAATGCTTCCCTGACATAGATACCGCCTGCCACCTGCAGGCGTTATGTTCATTTGCCGCCCAGACGGGACGGCATGTTAAAACTTTATATTTTTTCGACCTGACTATATTCCAGTTCAACCGGCGTTGACCGACCAAAGATCGACACTGCCACCTTCAACCGCGCCTTATCATCATCGGCTTCTTCAACATAGCCATTAAATGATGCAAATGGCCCATCAGCCACCCGCACCTGCTCGCCAATATCAAAGGTGATTGTCGTGCGCGGACGCTCGACCCCTTCGCTAACCTGACGGATCAGACGCTCAGCCTCTTTATCGGTAATCGGAATGGGACGGCCTTTTCCACCAAGGAAACCGGTTACACGCGGCTGGCTTGTCACCATTTGCCACGCTTCGTCACTTAATTCCAATTTCACCAGAATGTAACCCGGGAAAAATTTACGCTCGCCTTCAACGCGGACACCGCGCTTGACTTCGACCACATTCTCGGTCGGAACCATAACGTCTTCTACCTGATCTTCGAGTCCATGCGTGGCAGCTTGCTCACGGATAGACTGTGCGACCTTTTTCTCAGATCCTGAGAAGACATGAAGGACATACCAACGCTTGGCCATTACCATTCTTTCCCGATGCGATTCGCCGAAACGAAACGACAAAAACCCACTTCGTTCCTAACCACCAAGGCCAAGAACAAACTGGACACCATTCGACAAAACCCAATCAACCAACAGAAAAAACAATGCGGCGATCGTTGTCATTATAAACACAGTCAATGTAGCAGTGCCGGTTTCACGCCGAGACGCCCAAGAAATCCGGTTGATTTCCTGACGGACCTGTCTAACAAATTGTGCGGGCGACACTTTAGCCATCGATATCTGCCAATTCAAGTTCTAATTAACCACGACATGGCAACCAACACCCTACGTTTTCTGTGGGTTTTCGATCAGGCTAACGGCCAACATCTATTAAGATTGATATTGGCAATTTTTACCGTGAAAGGCTGGTCGCACATCCTTGGATGAGGGCTTCTATCAAAACCATCGCACGAAGGCAACCATTTATCGTGAATTTGGCGCTAGAAAAGATGACAAGGCAGCACATAGCGCCATGATCAGCAGACCGGTTGCCGTTACGCTAAAATCATCGGCACCCCCAAGCGCAATGATTGCGCTTCCTGCGACCCCGCCAAACAGCATCTGCATTGCGCCCAAAAGACCGGTACCCGCACCGCTATTGCGTCCGGCGGCGCGCATGCTGCAAATCATTGCATTCGCAATGACAAGCCCGTTGCAGACACCAAAACAGAAACATAAAAACGACAGCAATAAAGGCGTCAACAAGCCGGTCAAACCCCCAGCCAGCATCAGCATTGGCACCAGCACCGTTAGCAGGCTGCCAAGATAGGCCATGTGGACAACGCCAACTCGCCCAACCAGCAAACCATTGATAAAATTACCAAGAATATAGCCAACCGACGTCATGGCAAAGAACAGGCCATATTCCAGCGGGCCGATTCCCATCCGATCAAATTCATAGGGCATTGCCCCGCCCATCGCGAAAAACATGCCCACCGCAAGGCCGCTTGTCAGACCATGAAACATGACACCCGGTGTTTTAAGCAAAGCCAGATAAGCGGCAATCAATGATGCCGGTCGAAACAGCACCGGATCACCGCGCCGCGATTCGTCAATAAACAGATAGGACATGACCGCAATCAGCAGCGCGCCCATCACCATGATGCCAATACTACCCCGCCAGCCGATAAATTCGGCAATCACCCCGCCAAAGGCAAATCCAAGCGCTGGCACAATAGCCTGCGCGCTGCTGACAATGGATAATTTGCGCGCCGCCTCACTGCCCTGATAGACATCATTCACGATCACCCGCCCCATCGTCATGCAGGCCGCAGCACCCGCGCCTTGCAAAATCCGAAACCCGATCAGCATATCAATTGTCGTCGATAATAGCGCACCAATGCCGCCAATGATGAAAATCACCGAACCGCCAAGCAAAACCTTTTTGCGGCCAAACCGGTCAGACAGTGACCCGCTGATTAATTGGCTGATCGCAACCGACAGCATAAAGGCACTTAGCACAAGCTGTGCCCGATCGGCCGAGGCTGAAAAATCATCCCGCAAAATGGTGATAACGGGTGACAGAATGGCCAGCCCAAGATTGGCGCTCGATGCCGCAAGAATCAGCACCCCGATGGGCGGCACCTTAACAGGCAACACAGCCGGTGATGACATAGATACTCCGGGATAGTCTAAACAAGGTCAGGCCAACAGCAGCCAGCATAAAACGGATCAGTCAGAACGGCCAATCAATGCGGCCAATCACACCCACAATTCATCATAGGATACCATCACATGCAACCGGTAAGCCGGCCGCTGGCATAGCAGTTCGTAATAGCGCCGCAAATGCGGCAAATCACGCCGCACGATATCAATATCGTAATAGCGATATAAACAATAGCCCAAGGCGATATCGGCAAGCGTGAAATCATCACCGGCAAGATAGGTGCTTGTGGCAAGCTTGGCATCAGCAATCGCCAGCATGTCTTCAACCGTTACCAATGCCGCAGCAACAGCGTCATGGTCAATTTCATCAACCGGCGTGCGAACCAATTTCCAGAATAGCGTCATGATGAAAACATGACCAAAATTCCATTTTGCCCATTCGGCCCATTTATCAATCTGCGCCCGCGCTGCCGCATCTTTTGGCCAGAAAACATCATCACCATATTGGTTGGCAAGATAGCGCAATATCGAGGCCGATTCAAAAATCGGCTGGCCATCACCATCGATCAAGACCGGCACACGGCCATTGGGATTCATTTCCTTAAACGCATCTGTATCGACCACACCGTAAATGAAACCAGCATCGACCCGCTGATAAGCAAGATTTAGCTCATCAAGCGTCCAGAGAACCAGTTGAACATTGACCGAGGATTTACGCCCCCAAACGCAGATGTCACCCATGAAACTATCCCTCCAGCATGATGGAATTATAAGGCAAGCGCGGTTTTGAAGACAGGCTGTCACATCCGCAAACAACGCTTTGCCATATTGGCGACAAGCATCATGAAGATCAAGCCACAGCAGCCCCAAATATATGGCCCACAATATTTGAATCTTCCCCGATTACCGTAATAGCTCAATCCGCCACTATCAGCCAAAGCTGCAAAACAGCATTTACCAGCGCTATCAAAATAGGCTAGCGTTTTGGCATCGAATATCTTTCATCAAAATCATCTGTCGCCATGACCATCGGCAAAGGGAACTATTTCACATGAAATCAATTGGGTTTGTTGGGTTGGGCGCAATGGGGTCTGTTATGGCGCCTTTGCCGGTTAAAGCAGGTTTCACCGTCACCGGATTTGATCCGGCGGCACGCCTTGATACATCATACAGCGTTGTCATGGCTGCAAATTTGCACGATCTTGCCAGTTGTGACGCCATCGTTTTGATGCTTCCCGATGGCACCGTGGTCACTAAAGTTGCGACCAGCCTTGCCCAAGCCGGTTTTGCCGGTCTGTTGATTGATATGTCATCCAGCCAACCCGACGGCACAATCGC
>JAFMNI010000130.1 GCA_017859295.1 Candidatus Puniceispirillum sp.
GTGGCGTTCGGCATCAATGGATTTACCGGTGGAACCAACGCATTCAAGATCTCGCGATTTGAGAGACTGACTGATTGGCAGGCCGATTATGACCGGTTCTATATTTCATTTTTAGATGGGAATTTTTATTTTGCTGCTGTCTTTCCACACAGTTCACGGGCTGTTAGCGCAAAGTGCCAAATATACTGAATAAAAAAGCGCCGCATAAAATGCGGCGCTTTTCTCAAATTTCAATTTAATCAGATATTGCCTTTAGACATCTCTGACGCAATCCGTTCCGCCTGACGAATTGCAAGCGCGACAATTGTTAATGTCGGGTTTTCGGCGGCTCCAGTGGTAAACTGGCTGCCATCCGATACGAACAGATTCTTGATATCGTGCGTTTGCCCCCATTTATTGACAACCCCATCACGCGCCTTAGCCGACATTCTGTTAGTGCCAAGGTTATGTGTAGACGGGTATGGCGGTGTTGGAAATGTTCTGACCGCACCCACGGCATCATAGACTGCGGCACCCTGCTTATAGGCATGGTTACGCATTGCGATATCGTTTGGATGATCGTCAAAATGGACATTAGGGGTTGGCAAGCCAAACTGATCCTTAACATCGTAATTTAACGAAACACGGTTTGTTTCTTGCGGCATGTCTTCACCAACAATCCACATCCCCGCCATGTTCTCATATTGATCAAGAGCTGACGTGAACTCGCGTCCCCAAGCGCCAGGATCGAGGAACGCCGCCATAAATGGAATACCAAGCGACAATGTTTCCAATTCATAGCCGCCAACAAACCCGCGAGATGGGTCGTGCCGAGCTTCGTCTTGGATGATGCCTGCCATAGTGGTACCCCGCCACATTTTAACCGGTTTGTCGAAGGTCGCGTAAACAGACCCCGTCATGTGACGCATATAGTTTCGGCCAACCTGGCCAGAAGAATTGGCCAATCCATCAGGGAACATTGATGAAGCCGAGTTCAACAGCAAGCGAGGGCTTTCGATTGAGTTGCCAGCAACACAAACAATCCGCGCTTTTTGAACATGCTGTTTTCCATCAGCATCGGCATAAATAACGCCCGTAACCTTACCAGATGCGTCATGTTCAATCTTCAACGCTTGCGAATTGATCCGGACCTCAAGGTTTCCAGTGGCTTCACCAACAGGAATCTCATTATAGCCTGCTGACCATTTTGCCCCCCATTTACACCCTTGGAAACAGAAACCTGTCTGCTGACACGCAACAAAATCATCATAGTCTTTTGAGTTGATTGCCATGCGTCCGGTATGAACATCTTTATAACCGAGTTTTTTAGCACCAGCCTCAAACACTTTGTAGTTATTGTTACCTGGAAGCCCTTTACGGCCACCCGTGCGCGTAACGCGAAGTTTTTCTTCGGCCTTTGTGTAATAGGGATCCATGGTTTTAGCATCAATTGGCCAATCAAGCAGGCTAGCACCTGTTACATTGCCGTAGACAGTCTGGGTTTTCCATTCATGCTCTTGAAACCGCAGTGATGCACCCGCCCAATGCTGGCTTGAGCCACCAACACCTTTAACGATCCATGCAGGCAAACCGGAGAAATCCTTAGCAACGCGCCAGCTTCCAGAAGTTGAACGACTATCCAGCCACGAAATCTGGCCAAAACTCGCCCATTCATCATTGACGAAATCTTCAGGGCCATGCCGGCCTCCAGCCTCTAAAGCCACGACCTTGACGCCCTTTTGAGCCAATTCACTGGCTAATACGCCTCCACCAGGTCCAGTGCCGATTACAACTACGACATTGCCGTCCTTTTTATCGAAAGATACAGACATATTACCCCCCTATACCCACTTAATATCATTAAAGCCGCGATCGATGTAACCGCCTTTACTAAAGCTCTCACCCTCATATCCAAACACAGGCCAAACTGCTTTTTGGTTGTATAGGCCAGTGATTAGTCCGCCGCGAATTTGCTGGAAAAACGGACTGGATTCCATTGAGCGAAGAATATCAACGCGGTCGCGCTCCCAGCCAGTGGCAAGATAGCTTGCATGTCCACGACCTGTGGCGGCGGCATTCAAGGCTGCGATACCTTCCTCAACTGGCCCTTTCGAATCGGCCGTGTCATACCCTTTTACAGCGGCGGCATAAAACTCATCTGCAATGTTGTCGTGAGGGTATATATCTCGTGCCATTTGGATGAGGGTTGCCATTGTGCTCGACTTCAGATGTGTGACTTCCAGTGCCCAAGCTGCATTTGATGCGGCAACAAAACCACCACCAATGACTAGCAGTGAGCCAGCGGCGACACTCGTCTTAAGCAAATCTCGTCTTGTGAGTGATTTGACGTAACTCATTATTTCCTCCCTTATTCCCTATTTTCCTATTTGAAGCGTCCATGTCTTTGAAGCACTTCGATCTCGTAACCATCTGGGTCTTGAACAAAGAAAAATTTTGCCAAAAGCACCCCATTCTGCTCAAATTCAACGAGCTTTCTTGGCTTAAGTCCTGCTGCTTCAAAACGCGCATGTTCAACGTCGATATCATCTACGCTGACAGCCAAATGGCCATATCCATCACCTAGTTCATAGGCTTCTGTTCGGCCTTTATTGATGGTGAGTTCTAATTCAAATTCAGTCTCAGGGTTGCTCATATAGACCAGCGTAAAGCTCTCAAAATCTAATCTATCGGCAACTGTGAGATTAAACGCCGCCTCATAAAAGGCCACTGATTTGGCCTCATTAAGAACGCGGATCATCGAATGTATTGCTTTAGCCAACTCTTCCCTCCTGATTTTTTGACCTTCTGGCTGCTAAAATCTTATGGAGAGGAATTTGGTGCGTGGTAGTATCACATTACTACAAAGGCACTTTATGGGAAAAAATTTTTCAATTTCTCGTTTGTTTCAGCTGATCGTACAAACAAATTTGAACTTGGATTCAATGTGATAAGCTGCATTTTTTTAACACACGAGCATCGTAATAATGACGTGAAATTTTTTGCTTCACCGTGTATTTCAAGAACTTCTGAATGAAGCGTCGACAAAAACGTAGGAGTCGACACGCCTTCTTCTTCCGCCATAGCGTCTATGATTGCCCAGAACGACCTCTCCAGCCTAATTGACGTGCTTTGTCCATTAAGTCGGATATTACGCGTAATTGGCTCATAAGAGTCTTGTGGCTGACTGGCAAAAATTTCACACATTGATCATGCCCCCCCCAACCTTCATTTTAAAGTTACGGAACTTTAAACTGTTTAGTCAACAGACCAGTGCTAGGCCATAAGTCGACTAACGTGACAACAACCATAATTTTATATCATTTAAATGTCATATTCTCATCAAAAAGCACTTTTTTATTCATCAAATTTAGTGATTAACTCTAAATTATATTATTTTAGTAGATGAATTTTTCACTCACCCAATTTGATGGGTAATTTCAACTCAGCCCAGCCTTTCGCTGCCTTGTTGGCAAAAGGGGATAATCATGACTGACATAATGCTAGCCAATTTGTGTCTGATTTAGATCTCTTTTGTGGTTATTGTGGGCGTTGAAACTTGATACCGGCAACGCCTGCAAACTAAAAGACTCAATCAAACGGGCCATATCTTTTTGCCAGATTGATGGCGAACGGATGTTTTTTTGATACCGGCACTTGAGATTTGCGCTTCCAAATCGAAATTGATGACATCATCGATAAATCCGGATTGATTTGTTTCATGAAACAGGACATGCGCTGGTGGCCCGGTGACGCTAAAAAATTTATGAGTAATGGCGTCATTGTGAGCGGCATCCGGGTTGTTGCCTTGTAGCTTTGGCAGTAAATTCTGTACTATCCATGCGCCACTCTCTTCGCCCTGTTCAATTACATTAATCACCAGAAAATCAAGCCGGTCAGAATTGATGGGCTCCACTGCCATCATATGATCATTACTTGTGCTTGGCGTGCTGCTATCGCTCCATTCATGCACCAGAATTGTGGCAAAGGGATTGCGCCGCTGCGCCATCATTTCACGAGTTAAATCATCTTGTTTTGTCTTCAGCTGCGCTGGACTGGGGTCAAGGAATATGCGGGTTGAGATACCGCCAAATAACGCAATATAGCTATGGGTGTCAGGCGTGCTGGTGCTGCCTTCAAAATGGGCGGCCCAGCGATATCCGGGTCGGGCCAGCTTTTCTGGAATATGAATCCGGTGAAACCAGTCAAGATAGGTTTCGCGATCGTCATTTGAAATCTCATAGGCCAAGGCCCAAATTGCACCTGTCATTCGCCTGTCTCATATCCTGATGTTAGCCACAGTTTAATTGATAAGACAATAACCAGCGGGTCAAGGCACAAAGTGCTAATTGACCAGTTTTGCTTGGCCAGTTTGATTTTACCAGTCTTATGGGGTCAATTCGGTTGGGTCTAAGGCGTGGCGCCAAATCCGGCATCAATCTTTTTCCCGCAACGCATCAACATAGAGTTGCAGAACATCGGCAAGCGCGCGATTATCTTGCGCCGTTTCGCGGGTCTCACTTGCCAGCGGTGTTTGATTGGCAAGTTTCATGATATCGGCGGCGCCCTGATGGAAATGCGCGGTCATGCCATAGGCGTCATAGGTGCTGGCAATTTCGTCCATTTCAAAAATCCAGCGTTTGGCATCAAGCGGAATGCGCGGTGCCATCCGTTCGATTGTTGCCATTGTATGTGGCTGGCTTGCCGCAAGTTCGGCGAAGATTTCATCGCGCAAACCGGTTAGTTCGGCCATCACTGCGACCGCGGCAAAAAGTGAAAATGCACCTTTGGTGCTGCTGGCGTAAACCATTTTCATTGCCGAAGCGCGGCCAATTTCGCCGCCAAGATCACGAACCACCAAGCCGCGTCCATCAAGCTGGCGAACAAGCGCGGTTGCCTTGCCGCTGACATAAAGCCGCGTTCTTTCATTTTCCTTTA
>JAFMNI010000131.1 GCA_017859295.1 Candidatus Puniceispirillum sp.
CATTGCCCGCGGTAATGTTGTTCATATTGATGGCGATGGCACCGTCACCAACGCTACGATCATGGAAATCGATACCGAATTTTCGCATATTCTTGCCGAGACCATCATTTCAAACTTTACCACTGGCGAGTGGATATCGGCCAATCATGCTGACCGCATTGCTGGCGATAGAGGCATTTTTGACGCCAGCCGTTTTACCCCATGCAAATGTGATTTTTTGAATGGTGAACGGCCTTTATGGGATATTAAAGCTAGTCAAACTGTGCGGAATGAAAAAACCCAAACCATCACTCACTATAACATGCGCATGAATGTGCTGAATGTGCCGATCGGATATTTACCTTTTCTAAGCCATCCCGACTGGGCGGTCAGGCGCCGATCAGGTTTTCTAACTCCTCGCGCTACTCTAAGCGCCGAAAAGGGGCTAACAACAATCATCCCTTACTACAGGATAATAGACCAAACAAGTGATGCAACGTTTAATGCAAACATATACCAGCGCCTTGGTTATAGCCTGAGAACTGATTATCGAAAACTCTGGGATAAAGCTGACCTAAATGCATCTGTCATTACCGCCAACGTTGAGACATATAAAGAGCCGCGTGAGTTTGTTGGTGCGGTCGATGCGGCCTACTCGAGCCAAATCGGCAATGGATGGAACGTTTCGGCCCAACTAAAGCGAACCAGCCAAGACACATTTCTGCGTCGTTATAACTTCAATCCGAATACATCATTGAAATCGAATATCACAGCATCAAGAATAGTTGATAATCGTTATTACCACGTCGAGGTGTCAGACCGTCAATCATTGCTAGCTAGCAATAAGACTCTTGATGAGACAACTGTTTTGCCCTCCATTTTTTATGAAAAAGTTGAAAAAGGTTGGCGAAAAAACCAAAGTTTGCGTAAGGAACTCAGTGCCATACAGTTGGATAATGATCAAGGTCATGACATGGCAAGATGGAGCGGCGTTTTAGAAGTGGCAGAAGACTTTCACCTTCCACTTGGTATCGCAAACTATAAGGCAAACATTACCGGTGATTACTACAGTATCCACACAAAGCCAAATGATGTAGACGCAGTAATTGGTGATCACGCCTTTGCAACTCCAGCACTTTCAGTTGGCTGGCAGATACCAATCACAGTAAAAAGTGAAAGTCGGAGAGCAGTTATCGAGCCCTTAGCTCGGCTCGCTTATGTTGGCGGAAATGATAGAGCATCAAAAATTCCCAATCGAGACGCAGGTGATTACCGTATCGATGAAGCAAATTTATTTTTGTTGAATCGTTATCAGGGCAAGGACTACGCACTTCCAGGAACCCGATTAGACTTGGGCATTTCAGTTGTAACCACTGACAATCTTTTAGGTGAAGCGTCTGGATTTATTGGGTTTAGTAAAACTTTACACGGTGATTTGAGCCCAGGAACATCTCTTGAGCCCAATAACAAACGCTCAGACTATGTTTCAAGTCTCTCAATAAGCCCTTTGAGCGGGCAAAAGATCAGGTGGACAGGTCGAATATCGTCTAGTGATCAAACCTTATTAGAGTCAAGGGCGTCAATTACAACCAATCTTGGAAGTGGTTCTTTGAGTTTGTCGCATAATCAGTTGGACAGACGATATTTCAACGGAAGCTATGATGCAGAGGAGCTCTCAACCTCATACTCTGACACGTTAACTGGAATTGGGACGTTTTCTGTTGGCCAGGTTTGGGATTTAACTCTTGGAAAAACCAATCCTACACTCTCGAGTGCTTCCATATCCTCTGGGGAGTGGACTTTTCACGGATCACAAAGCTGGGGAGAATTGAACAATAAGCTTATTGGCAAAAAAATGACAGCGGGACTCTCTTGGAATGGTGGCCCACAGGATTGCTTATACTTCAGCATCAATTATGAAAAAGATCCTTCTGTAGACCGCGATATTAAAAGTCGCGAACAAATAAGTTTTCTGCTCACTCTAAAACATATTGGAAGCTTTGGAAGCCAAACAATTCAAAGCCTCATGCCTACAGATAGTTAACGAATTATGCACGCTGGCTCAATACAAGATAACTGTGATTACAATAACTACGGTTATGATGATCATCGCGCGTGTTAGCCGCACATTATTGCGAAGGCTTTTGCCCATAATCGTCCCAAGCCAGCACCAAAGGGTGTGTAAACAAAGTTGGCAAAAGACAAAGGTCAAGATAACAACAGGCAATTGAACCAAAAAATCACCAAGAGCTGGGGCAAAATTACCCCATGCCAGAACACACATAACCCATGCTTTGGGGTTTAACGGATGAACAAACAAACCGTTACGAAACCGGAAATGATCCTGTGCAGGCGGCTCGGCGTTGCTAGTATCGACATCGCTTGCTGGCCATGATTTCAACGCCAACCAGATCATATAACCAGCGCTGACATAGCTGAACAGCATTTGCCAGACAGGCGCTTCGGCCAAAACAAGGCCAAAGCCAAATCCAATAAACAGATTAAGCGCAATTTTGCCAACAATCAGCCCCAGAATAAAGCCAATAGATTGACGCAGCCCTTGGCGAACCCCGGCAAGCATCACAATCAAATTGGCTGGCCCGGGCGTGCCAACCATGAAGGCAACAAAGGCCAATAAGGAAAGAAAAGCAAACACTTAATAGAGTTCCAATTTAGTCATCTTTGATTAAACGCTTGCCAAGAAGGTGAACAGGCTCAATCGCGTAGCCAAGCTGCTGGTAGAATTCGATAACCTTGGCATTATCGGTTCTGACACAAAAATTGATCTTTGGACAGCCAACCGATAGCAGAAACCGTTCAGCCTCGGCCATCAAAATCTTGCCATAACCGGTGCGCGCATAATCAGGGTCGACAGCAAGAAAATTAATGCTGCCCCGATGCCCATCATAGCCAATCATGATTGAGGCCATAAGCACCCCATCAATTTGCCCAATCAGGAATTTGCCGTTCTGATCACCATTTTTGCGGGCAATATCTTTTTCTGGATTATTCCAACTACGGGTAAGGCCACATTTTTCCCACAAAGCGATCACTTGGTCGCTTTGATCATCCGTAAATTCAGAAATTTTTATCAATTTTGACATCGGCTCAATTTTGATATGGACAACGGCTTTCAATCACGCCAGCAGGGTAATCGGTAACAGGTTTTTATCGCCGTTTCAATGTTTCAAAACAGCACGATAAACCTGAAAATCACCTGTTCGAATCTCCAATCATCCTTTGCTTAGTGCGGCGCACCATGCGTCAATTTTGGCCGCAGGCGATAACGCGGCATGAGCAGGCGACGTTGACGGCAAGCCAATGATTTCAACATCAGCAAGCAACTCCTTATCCAACTCATCGGCAAAAGACGGTATGACCAACCGACGCCAATAATCAAAGGCGGTGCGGCCATTTAGGCAAATGCGATTAATCTGGGGATAGGCTGACAATAATTTTACAAAATCATTACATTTTGCATCGCGGATTGTTGCATCAGACGATGCCTTGCGGCTGCATGATGCCAAAACATCCCACAACCCAATATGCGCATCATTTAACGCCGCCAGCCGCGCTTGATACGGCGCGTTTCGGTCAATCTGAAACGCGGTCTCGACACAATCCCAAAACAAATTCCGTGGATGCGCGTAATATTCGGCTTCTTTTTGCGAAATTGCCCCCGGCATGCTGCCAAGCACCAGAATCTGGCACGACACACTGATCTCGGGCGCAAGAGCTGAAATGACGGTTTGACGTAACAAGCGATTGCCCTCCAGTTTGTAAAGCTTTGTAAGACGCATTATATTAGCGTTAACAATTTAAAAGTTAACCTAATGTTTTTATTCAACTATATATATTTAAACCGAAATATGGTTATCTGACGAAAAAAAGTTATAATTTATCTATATTTCTGTTTATTTTCAGTATTTTGTTTACAATTCTTCCATCCAAAACAAGCAAGCCTATGGTGATAATCGCCAGCCCTATCATTTCGGCCAGTGTAATTATTTCCCCTAAAAGGATGGCATTGACCAAAATTGAGGATGGCGGAATGATGATCGTGCAAATCAGAAGATTACCAGCACCCGTTCTTTCGAGAATTTTGAAATAGAGAAAATAGGCAATCACCGAACAGAATAAGGCAAATGCCAGCGCATAGTGAATGACCACAAGATCCAGTGACACCAATTCATCAAAATGAAATGCAAAAGCATAGGGCGTTAGAATAAGGGTACTCATCACCAGCATGCCCGTTGCCGCGATCATGGGCGACATTGACTGCATCTTTAATTTTGCCCAAATACCAGCCAAAGCATATGAAATGGTGGCCAGCAAAATGAGATATTTGCCGCTATTGCCATCATAAAGCTGAAAAATATTCTGATAGCCGATTGCCATGGTGACACCAACAACACCAATCAAAGCGCCAACCACACGGTTGATTGTTAATGTTTCATGCGGCACAAGCGCGGCCGCCAGAACAATCGTCACAAAAGCGGTATTTGCATTCAAAATAGAGGCAAGTCCGCCGGTTGTTGTTTGCTGGCCAATGGTAATCAACAGAAACGGAACCACATTGTTCAAAAGCGCCATAATGATAAGCGTGAGAATGGTTTCGGCCGACCAGTCAAAGGCGGCTTTTCTGATGAAAATATAGGCCAGCAGGAAAAAAGCGCCAATCGCCACCCTTAGATAGACAATCATGAAGGGGCTAAGATAGGCAAGAAGCAACTCGACAAAAACAAAGCTCATGCCCCATAGAATGCCAAGCGATATCACCAAAGCCCAATCAGCGTTTTTCATCAAACCCACCCCCAAAGGCACTCGGGCTTATCCAAGCGCTGGTTTGTGTCATATCCGGCAAGCTTTTAACCCATAAAGCCCATCATATCACCGGTTCATAGATAGATCGCCAAACATCACAGGGC
>JAFMNI010000132.1:0-1440 GCA_017859295.1 Candidatus Puniceispirillum sp.
ACCGCCATTGCCGCGGCGTTTATTGGCAGTCTTGCAAGCTGGGCTTTGGTTCATGGATTTTTAGGTGCAGAATTCATCCTTGATGGCTGGCTGGTTTTTGGCACCACCCTTGCCGGTGCCGTGGCAACGGCGATTCTGGGACTGACTGGCGCGATGAAAACCCTCGGCCGCAAACCGGCGCCGCTGCTTCGCGAACTTTAAACTGAGTCAGAAACAGCCTCGCGCAAAAATGCATCGACGGTAAAAACGTCATTGCGAGGCCGCCAGTGATCGGATATAGCAATCTCTTATGAGCAAGCAAGATATTAAAAAAGTCGTTCTCGCCTATTCAGGCGGCCTTGATACTTCGGTAATCCTACGCTGGTTGCAAGACCATTACCGCGCTGAGGTGGTTACGTTCACGGCCGATATCGGTCAGGGCGAAGACATCGAGCCGGCACGCGCCAAGGCCGAGATGATGGGAATCAAGCAAATCTACATCGAAGATTTGCGTGAAGAATTTGTACGTGATTATGTTTTCCCCATGTTTCGGGCAAACCCGCTTTATGAGGGTGCCTATCTTCTTGGCACGTCAATTGCGCGGCCTTTGATTGCCAAACGGCAAATCGAAATCGCCCGTGATGTTGGCGCTGAGGCGGTCTCACATGGCGCCACTGGCAAAGGTAATGATCAGGTTCGGTTTGAATTGGCCTATTATGCCCAGCAGCCCGATATCAAGGTCATTGCGCCTTGGCGTGAATGGGACTTGAGCAGCCGGACGAAACTGATCGCCTATGCCGAAGCCAACCAAATTCCAATTCCAAAAGACAAACGCGGCGAAGCCCCATTCAGTGTTGATGCGAATCTTCTGCATATTTCAGCCGAAGGCAAAGTGCTTGAAGACCCATGGGTTGCTCCGGAAGAATATGTGTTTTCCCGAAGCGTATCGCCCGAAGATGCGCCGGATAAACCAACCGAAATCGAAATCACTTTCAAATCAGGTGATCCGGTGGCGATTGATGGCAAGGCGCTGTCACCTGCCAATTTGCTGGCAGCATTAAACAAGCTTGGCGGCGATAATGGTATTGGCCGTCTTGATCTTGTTGAAAACCGGTTTGTTGGCATGAAATCACGCGGTGTTTACGAAACACCTGGCGGCACGATTTTGCTGACAGCACGCCGCGCCATGGAATCAATCACGCTTGATCGCGGTGCCATGCATACCAAAGATGAATTGATGCCACGCTATGCCGAGCTGGTTTATAATGGTTTCTGGTTCTCGCCTGAACGCGAAATGCTGCAAGCAGCGATTGATAGCTGTCGTGATGCCGTTAATGGTGTTGTGCGGTTAAAGCTGTATAAAGGCAATGTGATCGTCACTGGCCGCAAATCACCAAATTCGCTGTATAATGCCGATCTGGTGACGTTTGAAGATGGCGCGGTTGATTATGACCATAGTGA
>JAFMNI010000132.1:2012-4841 GCA_017859295.1 Candidatus Puniceispirillum sp.
TCGAGGAAATTAGCCAGATAGTCAGGGCGCTTGTTGCGGAAATCAATATAGTAGGAATGTTCCCAAACGTCACAACCAAGAAGCGCTGTCTGGCCAAAGCAAAGTGGGTTTACCCCATTTTCGGTTTTGGTCACGGCAAGCCCGCCGTCGCTGTTTTTCACAAGCCAGCACCAGCCAGAGCCAAACTGGCCTGCACCCGCTGCCTTGAACGCATCTTTAAACGCGTCAACCGAACCGAATGATTCGGTAAGCGCTTTTTCCAGCTCGGTTGGCATTGCATTGCCTTTTGGCCCCATCATTTCCCAGAATTTCATATGATTCCAATGCTGCGAGGCGTTATTGAAAATGCCATTTTGCGCAACGGCTTTCGAATCATAGGTGCCGGTGATGATATCTTCGAGTGACTTGCCTTCCCATTCGGTACCAGCAATCAGATTATTGCCATTAACCACATAGGCGTTGTGATGCAGATCATGATGATATTCAAGGGTTTCGGCACTCATGCCAAAATTTGCCAACGCATCATGCGCATAAGGTAGGTCAGGTAGTTCAAATGCCATTTCGGCCTCCACAATTATCTTTGCTGATTGATATGTCTCTACACAGATATAGTCACGATTTTTCAAATGCCAACAAAATAAAACTGACAGTTGGCATCAGCATGCTAAATTGGCATCACAAGACCGCTTGATCGTCACCATTATACCCCATTTGCAAAGGATTACAGCATGGCTGGCCGAAATGCCTATATCGCCCCTTTTTTGGATCATCACCCCGAAATTGATGACAGCGCCTATATCGCCCAAACCGCCGCCGTTGTTGGCGCGGTTCGCATTGGCAAAAACAGCACGATCTGGCATCAGGTGACGCTGCGCGGCGATAATAATTTCATCACCATTGGCGAGGGAACCAATATTCAGGATAATAGCTGTGTCCATATCAACAGCCGCGACTATCCAACGATCATTGGCAATCATGTCAATATTGGCCATTGCGCGCTGGTTCATGCCTGTCATTTGCATGATCACGCCTTTGTTGGCATGGGGTCGATTGTCATGGATGGTGCGGTGATTGAGTCTGACGGCATGCTGGCGGCAGGGGCGATGCTGACACCGCGCAAACGAATCCCGTCAGGCGAATTATGGGCTGGGCGTCCAGCCCGCAAAATGCGAGATCTAACCGCCGATGAAATTGCCGATAACCGCCGCATTGCCCGCCATTATGTCGAGGTCGGACGGGCGCATCGGCTTGGGGCGGCTGGCGGCCCTTTCATTGACATGCATAGCCACCCCTTGCCACCACGCGATTAATTCAACAAAGCAAACAGGCTAGCCGATTGAAAGGCAGCCACAATTAATGCTAATCAGACTATCTGAAATCACAGGCCAGCCCGCTTCTGGCAAATCCGTAATCAATTTATATTCTGCTAGCGGCATTGGAGGCCGGTAAAATGAAATTAAAAGATCCCTCACTTCTTCGCAGTCAGGCCTATATTAATGGGGCGTGGATTGACGCTGCTGATGGCCGCGTTTTTGCCGTCAATAACCCTGCTGATGGCAGCCTGATCGCCGAAGTTGCCGATCTTGGTGCCGATTCGATTACCGCCGCGATTGATGCCGCTGTTCCAGCGCAGAAAGCCTGGGCAGCAACCCCTGCCAAAACCCGCGCAATGATTCTTCGCCGCTGGTATGATCTGGTGATCGAAAATACTGATGACCTTGCCATGATCCTGACCACTGAAATGGGCAAGCCGCTTGCCGAAGCCAAAGGGGAAATCGCCTATGGTGCCAGCTTTATTGACTGGTTTGGTGAAGAAGCGCGGCGCGTTTGCGGCGATGTTATGGAAAGCCCGCAGGCCGATAAACGCCTGTTAACCTTCAAACAGCCGATTGGCGTTTTTGGTGCCATCACCCCGTGGAATTTTCCAATTGCAATGATCACCCGCAAGGTGGCACCCGGCCTTGCTGCGGGTTGTGCTTGTGTTTTGAAGCCAGCTGAACAGACCCCGCTTTCGGCGCTGGCACTTGCCGAATTGGCAACACGCGCTGGCATTCCGGCAGGCGTGATGAATATTGTTACCGGCCTTGACGCACCAGCCATTGGTCAGGCGCTTTGCGCCGATAGCCGTATTCGCAAAATGACCTTCACTGGATCAACCGAAGTTGGCCGCATTCTGATGCGCCAAAGTGCCGATTCGGTCAAGAAGATGAGCCTTGAGCTTGGCGGCAATGCGCCATTGCTGGTGTTTGATGATGCCAATCTTGATGTCGCTGTTGAAGGCGCGATGCTGTCGAAATACCGCAATGCCGGACAGACTTGTGTTTGTGCAAACCGAATTTTTGTGCAGGACGGCATCTATGATGAATTTGCCAAACGTCTTGCCGAAAAATCGGCTGCGATGAAAGTCGGCAACGGTCTTGACGCCGGTGTCGAGCAAGGCCCGCTGATTGATCAGCAGGGATTTGACAAGGTAACAGCGCATGTTGATGACGCATTGGCAAAAGGCGCAACAGCATTAGTTGGCGGCAAACCGCATGAATTGGGCGGCACCTATTATGAACCAACCGTTCTAACGAATATGGATTCATCAATGCGGATGTTCCGCGAAGAAACCTTTGGGCCAGTGGCTGGCCTGTTCCGCTTTACCGACGAAGCAGAAGCCATCGAAGCGGCAAATGATACTGAATTCGGTTTGGCAGCCTATCTGTTTACCGAAAATGCATCACGCCTGTTCCGTGTCAGCGAAGCGTTGGAATATGGAATCGTTGCGGCCAATACCGGCATTTTCTCATCCGAGGTTGGCCCTTTTGGCGGCGTCAAGAATTCAGG
>JAFMNI010000133.1 GCA_017859295.1 Candidatus Puniceispirillum sp.
GCCAAGGCTGAGAAGCGAAAGCTAACTCATAGAACCTGATCCAGTTAAAACTGGCGTAGGGAACGGAGATCATACCAGATCGCAGCGGCTATCTCTCCTGTCCCCACGCAAGGCATTTGTTTTTGGGACGCGTCGCATGTTGAAATCAGACAATCAAAAGCCAGTTGCAACCGCATTGACCATTGCCGGTTCGGACAGTGGCGGCGGCGCGGGGATTCAGGCTGATATGAAAAGCTTTTCCGCGCATGGCGTTTATGGCGCAAGCGTCATTACTGCGGTCACAGCGCAAAACACCCGATTGGTCACAAAGGTCGAAGCGATTTCACCAGCGATGATCAGGGCGCAGATTGACGCGGTGCTGTCTGATATTCGGATTGACGCTATTAAAATTGGGATGTTGGCAACACCTGCGGTAATTGACGCTGTTGCTGATGGTCTTGCCGATTTTCGTGGGCCGATTGTCCTTGATCCGGTCATGGTGGCAAAATCAGGTGATGCATTGTTGCAAGCTGATGCCGTATCTTGCCTGATTGAGAGATTGTTGCCGCTTGCCAGACTGCTAACCCCCAATATTCCTGAAGCCGAACGGCTTTTGTCGGGCAAGGGTGATTTAACACCACAAGAACAGGGCAAAGCGCTTTTGACGCTTGGGCCAGCGGCGATTTTAATGAAAGGCGGCCATGCCGATGGCGCTGTTTGCCATGATTATTTGGTGACTGAGTCGCAAATTATCTGTTTCGACGCGCCGCGCATTGATACCGGCAATACGCATGGCACAGGATGTTCGCTGTCATCGGCGATTGCCGCGGGTCTTGCTAAAAATTTAGCACTTGATGACGCCATTGGCACAGCGCATCAATGGCTTCATGGCGCAATTAAGGCAGCCGACCAGCTTGGCATTGGACAAGGTCATGGGCCAGTGCATCATTTTCACCAATTCTGGAGTTAGCGCGTGACCGAACCACAGATCACCATTGTTGGCGGCGGGGTTGCCGGACTTTGCCTTGCTGCTGAATTGGCGGAACGCGGTGTTTCCTTGCGGATCTTTGACCGCTATGGCCGCCCTGCCGAACATGGCTGTTCATGGTGGGCTGGTGGCATGCTGGCGCCTTTTTGTGAAAGCGAGGCGGCTGAAGAGCCGGTTGTCAGGCTTGGTCAAGAAGCTGCTGGATGGTGGCAGCGGCATAATGTGAATGTTGAGCGCAATGGCTCGCTGGTGCTGGCGCTAAGCCGTGATGGCGGCGAATTGGATCGCTTTGCCCGCCGAACTGACCAGCATGAATGGGTTGATGCTGATGGTGTGGCGGCCTTAGAGGCTGACTTGGCCGGTCGGGCGCGGCGCGGCCTGTTCTTTCCAACCGAAGCGCATTTATCGCCGCGTGATGCTTTGGCCTGTCTTGTTGGTGAATTGGAAAGCCGCAATATCACGATTGAAACCGCCGATGGTCTGGATTTCCCAGATAATGATAATCAAGCGGCACTGCCAACCAAGGTTCGTAAAATTGATTGTCGCGGCTTGTCAGCATCGGATGCCATGCAGGATTTGCGTGGGGTCAAAGGTGAAATGCTGGTAATCCGGTCAGCTGATATTCGTTTATCACGGCCGGTGCGGTTGCTGCATCCGCGGATTCCGATCTATCTTGTGCCTCGCGGCGATGGTGTTTTCATGCTTGGCGCAACGCAGATTGAATCGGGAAACCGGCAAGCGGCAAGCGTGCGTTCGGTTCTTGAATTGCTAAGCGCTGCCTATGCGCTTCATCCGGCTTTTGGCGAAGCCGAGATATTGGAAATTGGCGTCGATGCGCGGCCTGCCTTTCCCGATAATTTACCGCGGATCAGACGCCGTGGAGACCGCCTTTATGTCAATGGCCTGTTTCGGCATGGGTTTTTGCTGGCACCAGCGATGGCGCGGATGACAGCCGATTATCTTCTTTCAGGACAGATTCCAGAGGTGATGGATGAAAATCTCAATTAACGGCGCGGCAAAAGACGTCACCAGCACCAATCTAGCCGCCGTGTTGCACGAGGCTGGCTATGGTGATGCGCGTGTGGCAACCGCGGTAAATGGCAATTTTGTTCCGGTTGGCCAGCGTGAATCATGCCCGATCGAAGCTGGCGATCAGGTGGAAATTGTCGCGCCGCGGCAAGGAGGGTGATGTGACAGCATTTTACGGAGTTGAATTGCCAACCGCCTTCATGCTTGGGACGGCGCAATATCCATCGCCAGCAATTCTTGGCGCGGCTTTTCGCGAATCTGCGGCGTCAGTTGCGACGGTTTCGGTTCGGCGCGAGGCCGCTGGCGCACAGGCAGGCGAGGGGTTCTGGCGGCTTATTCGTGATCTTGGTGTGCATGTCTTGCCCAATACCGCTGGTTGTCATTCACCAAGTGAGGCGATCACCACGGCAAAAATGGCGCGCGAATTATTTGAAACTGACTGGATCAAGCTTGAAGTCATCGGCCATAGCGATAGTTTGCAGCCCGACCCGTTTGGCCTTGTCGAAGCGGCGGCCAGCCTTTGCCGTGACGGGTTTAAGGTGTTTCCCTATACGACTGAAGATCTGGTTCTTGCTGACCGGCTTCTTGACGCTGGCTGCGAGGTGCTGATGCCGTGGGGTGCGCCAATTGGCACTGGATTGGGGCTGGTGAATCCTTATGGGTTACGAAGCTTGCGCGCGCAATATCCTGATGTGCCGATGGTTATTGATGCGGGGCTTGGCCTGCCGTCACAAGCGGCGCAGGCAATGGAAATGGGGTTTGATGCGGTGCTGCTGAATACCGCAGTCGCCAAGGCTGGTGATCCGGTGGCGATGGCCATTGCGTTTGCCAAGGCGATTGAGGCTGGCAAGCTTGCCAGAAACGCCGACCCGATGGATCCGCGCGATATGGCCGCGCCATCTACCCCGCTAATCGGAAAGGCGTTTTTACAATGAAGCTTGATCGGTTTTACCCTATTTTTGATCATCCTGACTGGCTGGCGCGCATGTTGCCATTGGGGGTCAAGCTTGTGCAAATGCGAATCAAGGATTTGCCAGCGGATGAAACCCGCGCGGCGTTGCAACGATCAAAGCAATTATGCGATGCGGCGGGTGCCATCATGGTGGTGAATGACTTTTGGGAAATGGCGATTGATCTTGATTGTGATTGGACTCACCTTGGTCAAGAAGACCTTGACGATGCTGATATGTTGGCAATCCGGCGCGCTGGTTTGAAAATAGGCATTAGCACGCATGATGAGGATGAACTTGACCGTGCCTTGGCCGAACAGCCTGATTATGTTGCGCTTGGGCCGGTTTATCCGACAATTCTGAAAAAAATGAAATGGGTTGAACAGGGGTTGGATCGGGTTCAGCAATGGAAAAACCACATTGGTGATTTGCCGCTTGTCGGAATTGGCGGCATGACAATTGATCGCGCCGCAGGGGTTTATGCGGCTGGTGCCGATATCGTGTCGGTTGTGACCGATATCACATTGAATGAAAATCCCGAAGACCGCCTAAAAGGCTGGGTAAAGGCAACAAGATGAACCGGTATGACCGACAGATCAGCGTTGCTGAATTTGGGGTTGATGGTCAGAAAAAGCTGGCTGCGGCCAAAATTCTTGTTGTCGGGGCTGGGGGGCTGGCAAGCCCTGTTCTGCAATATCTGGCAGGTGCCGGCCTTGGTCACATAAAGGTGATGGATTACGATATTGTCAGTGTGAACAACATGCATCGGCAAACGATTTTCCGTTCAGATGATCTTGGGCTGGCCAAGGCTGGCGCGGCTGCAACAAATATGCGCCGCTTGAATCCTGATTGTCAGATGACGCCGATCATCGAGCCGCTAACGCCTGATAATATTGAAACACATGCCAGTGATGTCGATCTGGTGCTGGATTGTGCCGATAGTTTTGCCGTTAGCTATAGTCTTTCCGATTACTGTTTGAACCGGTTGCCATTGATCCATGCGTCGGTTGTTGGAACGGCAGGCTATGTTGGCGGGTTTTGTTACAATGCGCCAAGCCTTCGTGCGGTTTTTCCTGATCTGCCACAACGGTTTGGAAGCTGTGCCGAAGATGGTGTTTTGGGGCCGATTGTTGGCATTATCGGATCGCTTCAGGCGCAAATGACGCTTGCTGTCATCACGAAACAACTCTCATCACCACTTGGCCAGCTTGTGACCTATGACGCCATTGGAAACCGGTTTGGTGGGTTTCGCTTTGATGGGGTCGAAGAACCCGATGCGTCACTGGCATTTATCAGCCCGGTGCAAATAAAAAGCGATGATCTTGTGATTGATTTGCGCGCCGCTGACGAGGCTGATTTGATCACGGCTGATGCGCAGCGGCTTGGCCTTGAACAGATCACACCCGATTTACCCCTCAAGGGCGTTGGACATGTTGTCTTTTGCTGTCGGTCTGGCCAACGTGCGTGGGCAGCGGCAGAAAAACTTTCTGGATTCTGGTCTGGATCCATTTCATTGATCGCGGCTGGCGATCCAAATTTCATACGAAAAAGAGGCTGAAGATGAAGAAGTATCTTATTGTTTTATTTTGCTTATTGCTAAGCACACCGTTGCAGGCGCAAGACCGGATAACGCTTTTGCTGGATTGGTTTATCAACCCTGATCATGGGCCAATTATCATTGCTCAGGAAAAGGGTTATTTTGCCGATGCCGGTCTTGAGGTTGAGGTGATCGCTCCGGCTGACCCTGCTGATCCGCCAAAAATGGTGGCAGCGGGAAAGGCCGATCTAGCTGTTTCCTATCAGCCGCAATTGCATCTTCAAGTTGCCGAGGGCATGCCTCTTGTTCGGGTTGGAACCTTGGTGGCGACACCGCTAAATTGTCTGCTGGTGCTAA
>JAFMNI010000134.1 GCA_017859295.1 Candidatus Puniceispirillum sp.
AAGCCGCAAATCAAGTGGTCATCCGCAAATATGCGAATCGCCGCCTCTATGACACTAACGCATCGCGATATGTCACTATCGATGATTTAAAGCTGATGGTGAAAAACAGCCTCGATTTTCGGGTTATTGATGCGAAAAATGGCCAAGACCTAACGCGGCTTACCCTTGTTCAGATCATTCTCGAAATTGAATCGGAAGGTCATAAACTACTTCCCATTGGCGTTTTGCAACAGCTTATCCGCTTTTATGGTGACAAGATGGAACCGATTTTATCGCGCTATCTCGAACGGTCGATGAACGCATTTCTTGATCACCAAGGCCAAGCCGAAGACGCGCTTGGTGCCAGTTTTGATGCCATCCGCAGCAGCGGCGACGGCACGGCCGCAGCCAAGAATGCAACCTCAACAGATAATCTACAGCTCATTCGCGATGAATTTAACCAATTAAAGGCCAAGCTCGATCGGCTTGGCTAGATTCGGCTAAAGATTGCTCAGCTGATAGGCGATGGTTTCACAATCATCATAGGCATCGGGTTTGGCTGTTCGAATTCGAACCGATTGCACATCATCCAATGCTCGTAACGCGTCAAACAAACAGCGCGCCAAGGTTTCTTGAAGATCATAATGACGCGCCGAAACAATGTTTAAAATCGTTTCGCGGATAAGGTCGTAATTCAACGTGCTATCAACCTTGTCATCAACAGGCTCGGTTGCCGGATAAAGCCGCACTTCAGCGTCGATTTTGATCCGTTGCTTGTTGGCACGCTCGGCGTCATAGATGCCAATCGAGGCTTGGCATTCCAACCCTTGTAAAATAAACCGCCGGTCCATATCCCAACCCCACAATATCCAAATCGCCTCAAAGGCTGTTGACCACCCAATCAGGACGAATGTCGCAAGCCGTACAATAAGGCAATGCCGCGCGTGACCGAAACAATCCATGATCAGTGACCAGAACGCTTGTCATGCCTGCGGCATTCCCACCGAGTATATCAGTATGTAAGCTATCACCAACCATGGCAATGCGTTTGCGATTTAGCGGCTGGTCAAGCAATCTTGCCATCCGCGCCAGCGCCAAATCAAAGGCGGGCTGATAGGGTTTGCCATACCATCTGACATCAATCTCTTTTCCGCGAATCGCCGCCTGTTGAATCATGCGGGCTGCCCAATAGCCCGGCTCGGCAGAAAATTGGTCATTGGCCTGTGGTGCAGTGACATCAGGATTGGCGATATGAACCGGACGTGGGCGTGCCATCATCGCCGCCTCAAAAGCCGCCTGATCCGACTCACCCCATTCGATCGCCCCCAAAAACACAAACGCATCAGCCCCGGTCCAGAAATCATCATCATGGCCGTAAATCATTATATTTTTGCCAGCAAGCGGTTCAATCACCCGCCCAAAACAACCAATAATTTCATCGGTGGCCAAAGGTGCTTCGGGCGATCCGGCAAGCTGGGCAACAAGCGCATCACGGCTGGATAAAACATCATCGCGCTTGATCGGAAGCTGCCAGTCTTGATATTTCGCAAATGCGCGTTCGGCTGAAAAACTGCCGCCATTGGTCAGAACCAGCACCGGCTTGGCTTTGCTGGCAGCGGCATCAAGCAATGTTTTGATTCCCTCAATCGGGCCATCACCAATATTGATGACCCCATAGCCGTCAAGCACCAGCCCGTCAAATTCATCCAAAATATCAATAAGCCGCGATGCTGTTTGGCATGCACCATCCCTGCCCACAACTGGCATGATTGGCCGCAAAGCCTGATAGATTGCCATCACCGCATCAAGGCCAAGCGCATCTGCGGCCGGAATCTTGACATGTTTAATCTCGACCTGCTTTATCTCAGCCAGCACGGCGATTTCCTCTTTGCACCTGATTTATGACGATGGGCAAATCCCATCATCGGCGGAGCATAGAGACAAACAGCCTAATTTTCCAGTCGCGCCGCGGTGATGAATTGTTTGAACGCCTCGCACCAGATTACCACCGCATCATATTCATCAAGATCAATGGCTGGCGGTAGATCCAGTGCAAAATTTTCAAAAGTCTTCACCGCACCTATTTGCCGTGATTCGGCCTTGATCGCCAGAAATCCTGCGCCATCGTCAACAAATTCTGGCGCAAGATACAGCCGGTAATCAGGGCCAGGCGAAATTGTGCCATCAAGCCAGATTTTATTGGCATTCATCATGATGGTACCATCACCCCAATGCAGCGCGTCTGATCCGGGCAGATCGCGAACGAACCTGCCGCGCCGTTCAGCACTGGTGGCAAGCGCCTGCACCGCCGCCTGATCAAGACCCGGACCTGCGGTTAGAATCGGCAGAAAATAAACCCCAAGACCAAACCCAACCGCACCGCCAATGCCAAGACCTGCAATCAACCCGAAAATAGCGGCGCGCCCAGCCTTTGCACAAATCCAGCTAAACATAGCTAGCGGCCCCGATGCCGCCGTGATGACATAACATCATCCTCGCCTCCTTTGATATTTGCTTTATCTGGCGATGCGGTCGCTTTTACACTGATCCATCACATGACAGCCAAGCCAGCCCTATTCATGCCCCTATCAAGCTGGCTATTGGTATTTTCTGTCAAGTTGGCGTGCCCCATTTTCGGCGCATCAGAAAAGTTTTTTCTTGCCTGCAAATCATACCCATAAGATGCTTTTGAAACGGTGCGTTTTGGCACGGTAAAACAGCAGGCTTGGCGGTTCGCATTGTGAAACTTCAAACAATTGAAACACATATTGTAAAAACGCCGCCACCGGGCTTTGGCGGTCGTTATTTCATTTTTGTGGTTTTGCAAACCGCCTGCGGCATTCGGGGATATGGCGAAATCTATGCTGCCAGCTTTGCCCCCGAAACAGTGTCGACAATGGCGGCAGATGTGTTTGGCCGGTATCTTGACGGTCAAAACCCATTTGAAATTGAACGATTCTGGCGGCGCGCCCATGGATCGGGATTTTCGCACCGACCCGACCCTTCCATGCAGGGCGTTGTTAGCGGGCTGGAAATGGCCTGCTGGGATATTGTTGGCAAAGCGCTTGACCGGCCTGTCTATGACCTTCTTGGGGGCAAGGTGAATGAACGGCTGCGAACCTATACCTATCTTTACCCGCGTGCCGATCAAGATGCAGCCAGCTTTTATAATGATGCCAGCGCCAGCGCCGAAGCCGCCGCCGGCTATGTCAGTGATGGCTTTACCGCTGTCAAATTTGATCCGGCTGGCCCCTACAGTGTTTTTGATGGTCGCCAGCCAGATTTGGACGCGCTTCGCCGGTCGGAAGATTTCTGCCGCGAGATTCGGGCGGCGGTTGGCGATCGCGCCGATCTGCTGTTTGGCACGCATGGCCAATTTACCCCGGCTGGGGCGATCCGGCTTGCCAAGCGGCTCGAAGCCTTTGACCCGTTATGGTTTGAAGAGCCGACACCGCCTGATATGCCCGAAGCGATGGCCAAAGTGGCAAGCGCCACCTCAATTCCAATTGCCACTGGCGAGCGGCTTTGCAGCAAATATGAGTTTTCGCGCGTCCTGCAATGCGGGGCAGCCGCCATTTTACAGCCGAATCTTGGGCGTGCTGGCGGAATTTTAGAAGGCAAGAAGATTGCCGCCATTGCCGAGCCTTACTATGCGCAGATTGCCCCGCATCTCTATTGCGGGCCAGTTGTTGCTGCTGCCAATATCCAGCTTGCCGCCTCGATTCCCAATTTCCTGATTCTCGAATCAATCCAGAAAATGGACGGGTTTCACGCCGCGTTGCTTACCAAACCGCTTTGCTGGGAAGATGGTCACATCATTCCGCCAACGACGCCCGGGCTTGGCATTGAATTAAATATGGATGTTGTTGCCCAAAACCCGTGGGACGGATCACGGCTGCATCTCGAAATGGCGCAGCATCCCTTTGATCCGGGGCGCGACGGTCCTTTTGCCGGCGGCTAGCTGGCGGCAACGATATGGCCGCTGATGTTGCGGTAAAACCGGCTGCCAATCGCCATTGCAAGCATCACCAGCCGCAGCTCGCTCGAAACCACGACAATGACGCGGCGTAAAACCATGATAGAAAAGGGGAACAAAAGCATCTGGACACTTGACAGCGAGGCCGCAAAGCGTATATTCCAGCCCGCTGTCGCGCTTTGACATTGTTGTTTGGGCGCCGCTGCCCCATTGGTGGGGAAAAAGCGACTGGCCGGAAACCCCGTCCACAGCTGATGAGATGATTGTGGTGACTAAAGGCTTTTGCGGCTATCGCGAGTCTTTCGCCATCAAACTGTTTAGGTAAGGAAGATCGCCATGTACGCTTTGGTGAAGACCGGTGGCAAACAATATCGCGTTTCAAAGGATGACACCATTCTGGTGGAGCGTCTGTCCGCCGAAGAAGGCGAGCAAATCATTTTGAACGACATCGTCATGCTAGGCGATGGTGACAAGGTTACGATTGGCACACCGCTTGTTGATGGCGCTGGCGTCAGCGCAACGGTTGTCCGCCAGACCCGCGGGCCAAAAATCATTATTTTCCGCCGCAAGCGCCGGAAAAACCATCGGCGTACCCAAGGTCATCGTCAGGATTTAACCCTGCTGAAGATCAATGATATTGCCGAAGATGCAAAAAGCCTGAAAACAGCAAAACCTGCTGCTAAGGCTGCGCCGAAAAAAGCTGCAGCAAGTGACGCGCCTGCCAAAAAGGCCGCCGCACCAAAAGCCGCCGCCGCGAAAAAAGCTGCACCGAAGGCCGCCGCTGCGAAAAAGCCAGCTGCAAAAAAAGATTAAATAAAGATGATGCCGCAATCGCGGTTATGAACAGATAGAAGGTTGGTAGAAAATGGCACATAA
>JAFMNI010000135.1 GCA_017859295.1 Candidatus Puniceispirillum sp.
TTGCAAAACCTGCTGTCAGATCCGGCCAATGTCGAAACGCTGGTTCCGCTGACAACGGGTGAGCGCGATTTGCTTTATCAAGATGCCGAGCTTGGCTTTTGTATTTTGGCGCATAATTATGACAGCCCGAAAACATCACCACCGCATGATCATGGGCCGTCATGGGCGATTTACGCCCAAGCGCGCGGCGAAACCGAAATGCGCGATTATGACAAAATCGAAGATGCCAGCGCCGAAAAAGCAGGCAAGGTGCAAATATCACGCACCTATCGCCTGACCCCGGGGGTTGCCCATGTCTATAATGAAGGCGATCTGCATTCACCAACCCGCGAGGGGCCAACCAGCCTTGTGCGGATTGAGGGCACTGACATGAGCAAGGTAAAACGGTTCCGCTATGAGCTAGCCTAGCCGCCTATCCAGCCATTTGCCCAATCTTGCGTCTTACCCGCCCCAATGCCTTTTAGGAAAATGATATGAGTTACGGATTATTCGCCGCGCTATATGACGCTGGAACAAGCTTTGCCCTGATCGACAGCCGCGAACGGCGCGACTATGTCGCCGGTCACTGGTTTGGCAGCACCAATATTCCGCTTTCGCTTTTTTCAACGCGGCTTGGCTATCTTTTTCAAGACCTTGATTTTCCAATTCATTTTCTTGACTGGCAGGACAAGGCAAGCGCTGAGGCCATCCACCAGTTAAAAGCGATTGGATTTCGCAATATAACCATTCACAACACCCAAAACCCGGCGATGATGGGGCGTGGCTTTGTGAAAGGCGAATATGTCTGGTCAAAAGCGTTTGGCGAAGTGGTTGCGCATGAAATTGATCTTCCTGAAGTCACACCAAAACAATATCTCGCCGATTATCAGGATGCGCAGCTTTTCGATGTGCGCCCAACGGCCGAATATCAGGATTTCACCCTGCCAAAGTCGCAAAGCCTGCCAAACAGCCTGTTGCTTGCCAATGTTCAGGCCTTGAAAGATACTGGCAAAATGTCGCTTTTGCATTGCGCTGGGCGAACAAGATCGATCATTGGTGCCTTTACCTTGATGGCATCAGGCTATGATGGCCCTTTTGCGGTGTTTCGCGGTGGCACGCAAGCTTGGCAGCTTGATGGCTATGAACGCGAACATGATGCCAACCGGCTGTTTGCCGCAGACCATGAAGCGTCTGACGCCGTTGCCCATTTCCTGCGCCGTTGGCAAATCCCTGCCACACGGGTTGCGGCCGATGGGCTGGCTGCCTTTGTTGCTGACCATAAAACAGAGCTATTATTTGATGTGTCAGATGATGGCGCGACGGGCCAGCCGCTGGCGCATGGTATTATCAAAATTTCGGGGACCAATCTTATCCAGCAGACGGACCGGTCGATTGCACGCTACCATGTTCCGGTTGTCCTGTTTGACCAAGGATCGGGAAGCCGCGCCGCCTTTGCCGCTTTCTGGCTGCGCTGCATGGGCTTTAGCGTGACGATTGCCCATCTTGACGCGCCCCTTGCCGCAATTGAAACCATCACAAACACTGTTACCAGTAACATTGCCAGCAACGATTCAGGGTCGGTCACGTCATTTGCCGCGCCGCAGCTGGATATATGGCAAAAAGACAAAATAGCGCTATATGATTTCAGACCATCAAAGGCCTTCAAATCGGGTCATATCGCCAACAGCCATTGGCAGAATATCGGTGCCATTTTAGGTCAAACACCAGCAGATAAGCCAATTGCCATCATCGCCGAAAATGCTGAACAAGGCCACATGATTGCCGATTGTCTTATTCGGCATGGCTGGCAGATTGCCGGTGTTTATCTTTGGCATGACGCTGATTTTGACATGGCGAAACTGGCAAATGGCGGGCTTGACTTACCGCTTGATGAACCCGCGCTTTTTGCCGGACGGCATCACGGTGTGTTGCAAGATGCCCGCGATTATCTGGCATGGGAAGAAGATCTTCCAAGCGAGATTGATGAATCAATTCATGATTTATGGTGTCAGGAACTGGCGACACCGCCAAAATTGGACGCGTAAACTGGGCTAGCGCGGCGGATCGCTCTTAATCCGCGCTTGACGCCAGATAATTAGCAAACCACCGGCAATGATCGCCAGAACGCCCGGAAACAGGCGGTCTAATGGGGCTTCGGCAAAAAACCACCAGCCCAAAAACATCGAAAAGGGAATGCCAAAATATTCAAACGGGGCAAGCAGGCTTGGCTGGGACATGCGATAAGCCACAACAAGCCCAAGAACCCCTGCCCCACCAAGCAAGCCAAGCGCGAGAAATAGGCCAAGATCAAATGCCGATGCAATCGGTACCATTTCGCCAAAGCTAAGCCATAGCAACAGGGAAAACCCCACCGCAAAAATTTGCGAACGGAACTGAATCACGCCTGACAAGCGATCATACGAAAAGATTTTTACAAGCGTACTCGACATCGCATAGCAAAGCGCGGCCAGCACTGGCAAAATCGAAAATAGCGAAAAGATGCTTGCACCTGGTTGCATAATCATAACAACCCCGCAAAAGCCTAAAATCACCGCCGACCACCGCCAAAACCCAACGACGGCTCCAAGCAGCGGAACCGACAAGGCGGTAACAAAAAATGGCCCTGAAAACGCCAAGGTGGCAACTGTGGCAAATTCCAATTTGCTATAGGCCGTGAATAAGCATAATTGTGCCAGACTGACGCTGCCGCCGCGCAATGCGCAAATCATCCATTCTTGCCGGTTAAACGGGGTTTTTAACGCCCCCATCTGTTTGCTATAGGCAAGAAGCAGTAAAATCGGCAGAAAGCCGAAAAAATTACGCGTAAATGAAATCTGAAAAATAGAATAATCAGCGGTCAATATGCGGACAGCGACGCCCATCAATGAGAATGAAAAAATCGCCGCTATAATCGTCAAAATCGCCCGCGTCACATAAAATATCCCTATAGCACGAAATGCGGCTTATCAGTTTGCACCCGATCGCTTGGCCGAACAGCACCGGCAAATTGCCGCAAAAGATAAACCGGCAAGACCAATGTGATATCAGCACTAGCTTGCGGTGATTGGATCAACGTCAAATGCCTTGATGGTCATTGAAATCAGCGCGTAATAGCCCAAAACCCCAACAAGATCGACCGTTCCCTCCTCACCAAGAATGGCGATTGCACGCGCATATAACGCATCAGACACGCCGCGGGTGAGGTTCAGTTCGCGCGAAAATTCATAGACAAGCTGTTCATCATCATTGGAAAAATCTGGATCATGATCGGCCGCCAGCGCGTCAACAACAGCCTGGTCAATGCCCGCCGCCAAAGCATGCGGCACATGCGCCTGCCATTCAAACGCCGCATCCCATATCCGCGCTGTTGTCAGAATCGCCAATTCGGACAAACGCGGCGATAGCGATGAATCATACCGGCAATAACGACCCAATTGCTGTGCCTTATCGGCCAATTCGGCACGATATAGCCAAACCGCCAATGGCCCGCGCACATTGCCGCGTGGGCCAGAGACGATATCGTCATAAATCTCTTTTTGTCGTTTATTCATTTTAGCTTGGTCAAGCGCTGGCAATCGAGCCATCTAGATACCTCATCAAATATTGGCTTGGTCAAAACACCGGAATGAGGGGCAGAAAAGCGCGGTGATGCGATCAATTAACCCCGATCATTGACCCGCCATTACTATAGTCATGCGCCAGCGAATAGGCCTAGCATTTTCAACCATCCCACGCCAAAATCATGTATAGGGTAAAGATGAATTTTGTTACGGGGCTATCATGTCAAACCAAACAGCCATTCCCTTCATCCAGATGCGTGGCGGCAGTTCAAAAGGAATTTACTTTCACCTTGCCGATTTGCCGCAAGATAAATCAACCCGTGACAATCTGCTGAAATGGGTCATGGGTGCCTATGGCGACCCGCGTCAAATTGATGGCCTTGGCGGGGCTGATCCGCTTAGCTCAAAAATCGCAATTGTTGCGCCATCTCAACGCGATGACAGCGATATTGATTACAGCTTTGTGCAGGCGCTTGTCGGCGAAGATGGGCTGGATGACACCCCAAATTGCGGCAATATTCTATCTGGCATTGGTGCCTTTGCGGTTGAAACCGGCCTGATAAACCCCACTGGTGATCAGGCCAATATTCGTGTCTATATGACCAATAGCGGCAATCGCTGCCTGCTGCAATTTCCGCTGGAAAACGGATTTCCCATCTATCATGGTGAGGCGCGCATTGACGGGGTATTCGGCTCATCAGCGCCCGTTATGTGTCATTATCAAGATTTGGAAGGATCGGCTTGCGGTAGCCTGTTTCCAACCGGCAAACATTGTGATGAATTTGATAATGTGCGGGTGACCTGCATTGATAATGGAATGCCGGTTGTTTGCTTGCGCGCTGAAGATTTTGGTCTGAATGGAGATGAAACCCCTGACCAGCTTAACCGTGATGAGATTTTGAAATCGCGCCTTGAATCGATCCGTCTTCAGGCCGGTCTGGCAATGGGGCTTGGTGATGTATCAGGCAAAGCCGTGCCGAAAATGAGCCTGATATCAAAACCGCGTGCCGGTGGTGCGGTCAATACGCGAACCTTTATCCCTAAATATTGCCACAAGGCCATTGGCGTTCTTGGCGCGGTTTCGGTGGCTAGTGCCGCGCTCTATGAAGACAGCGCGATTCATGACCTTGCCACGCTTCCCGATGGCATGGTGAAAGATATGATCATCGAGCATCCATCAGGCAAATTTGATGTTCAGCTTTGTCTTGAAAACCGTGATGGTGGTTTGCAGATCGAACGCGC
>JAFMNI010000136.1 GCA_017859295.1 Candidatus Puniceispirillum sp.
TGATTGCCGACTCGCATGGCAATGTTGTGCATCTTGGCGAACGCGAATGTTCGGTTCAGCGCCGTCACCAGAAACTATTTGAAGAAGCCCCATCGCCAGCCCTTTCCGCCGAACAGCGCGCGCGCATCGGTGGCATTGCCGCCGAAGCCACCCGCAAGATGGGATATCTTGGCGTTGGCACGATGGAATTTCTGTATGAAAATGGCGAATTTTTCTTTATCGAAATGAATACCCGCCTTCAGGTCGAACATCCAATCACCGAAGAAATCACTGGCGTTGATCTGGTGCGCGAACAAATTCGTATTGCAGCTGGCATGCCGCTGTCATTTACCCAAGACGATGTGACCTTTACCGGTCATGCGATTGAATGCCGTATCAATGCCGAACATCCCGAAACCTTTATGCCAACACCCGGCAAAGTGACCGCCTTTCACGCTGCCGGCGGGCCAGGTGTTCGCGTTGAATCCTGCCTGTATTCGGGTTATTCGGTGCCGCCCTATTATGACAGCTTGGTCGCCAAGCTGATCATTCATGGCGATGATCGGGATCATTGTCTGGCGCGGCTGCGGCGGGCGTTGCAAGAATTTATTGTTGAGCCTATTCCGACAACACTGACGCTTCATAAACGACTTGTCGATGCCGATGCGATCAAAGATGGCAGCTATAATATCCGCTGGCTTGAAGAAGTGTTTTTGAAAGAAGACTAAGCTTCGCGCCCCTTTGGTTAGAGGCATTGCATGGCTGATCACTATATCTATTCGCCCGAGACAATTATCAAAGCCTATTCGCTTGGGCTGTTTCCGATGGCTGACAGCCATGACAGTCTGGACATAAAATTCTATGACCCTGACCGGCGAGCGCTGATTCCGATTGATCATTCGCTTGGCCGCGGCGTTCATATTCCGCGGCGGTTGCAACGCCGTGTTCGCCAAGCGCCCTATGAGGTGACGCTGGATCAGGATTTCACTGCGGTCATTGACGCCTGCGCGGCACCAAGTGATCAACGCACCGACACATGGATCAATAAAGATATCCGCCAGCTTTATATCGCGCTTCACAAGATGGGCTTTGCCCATTCGATTGAGGTTTGGTTGGATGGCGCACTTATTGGCGGGCTATACGGCGTGGCGCTGCGGGCGGCCTTTTTTGGCGAGTCGATGTTTTCGCGCAAAAGCGATGCCTCGAAAATTGCGCTTGTTCATTTAATGGCGCGGCTTCGCCACGGCAATTTCCTATTGCTTGATGCGCAATTCACCAATGATCATTTACAACAATTCGGCGTAACCGAAATTGACCGGTCAGAGTTTCAAGGCCGCCTTGCCGAGGCGCTTGCCAGTGATGGTGATCTGCATTTTGACACGCCAAGCGCCGCCTTGGTTATGCCCTATCTCGATCAATTGGCAAAACACCAAGCCTAATCGGCAAAACAGGCAAGAAGCGTCAGATCATAAACCGGATGTTCAAGCGCCGATATCGCCGGGCTGGAGGAAAAAATCCAGCCGGAAAAAACCTGCTTTGGGGCAAGCCCGTCATAGCCGCGATCACGAACGGTGATAAAAGCGGCATTTTCCGGCGGTTCTTCGGGCGGATGAAAGGCGCAGCGATTGATGGTGATTTCCAGCGTGCCATAAAACCGCGCCGCACCAACAGGCGCTTCAACGGTTGAAATGCGGGCAGTAATTTTATCAAGCGCCTGCAATCGAGCCTTGTTCCCATCAATCCATGTCGTCGCGCCAGCAGACCCTGCCAAGAATGTCCAAAGACAAGCAATGGCCACCAACATAGAACGCCAACGCCAGACGCTAACATGCCCAGATTTTGCGTGAATGGCAGACCAGATGATCGCTGGTTGGCGCATCACCTGAGGCATATTAATTCGCCGAATTATTGGATGAGAATACAGCCTTGCCAAGAAGATCACTAAGGCTGATCGGGTCGCGGGTATCATAAATCACCGCACCAGCCCCAAGCGTGTCAGTGGCGGCACCCGGCATTAATTCCAGATAATTACCCCCTAAAAGCGACGCGGCGGTAATGCGCGCACTGCTGTCGCTTGGAATTTTAATCGTTGGTTCAATCGCCATCGACACTTTGGCAACATAGGTAATGGGATCAAGTTGCTGCGCCGTGATCTGGCCCACTTTAATGCCCGAAATGCGAACATCATCACCAACCGACAGGCCGCCTGTGCTGCCAAATTCGGCGGCAATCTCATAGCCGCCACTGCCTTTCACATCTGCCGCTTCATAGGCAAGCGCGACAAAACCAGCCGCCGCCAACAAAACGATGGCGCCCATAACGGTTTCCAAAGTATTGCGATGCATGGCTGTTATCTCCTAGCTACTTGATCCGAAAGGCGTGATGCGATGGTGCAACAATATCACCCAACAATGATCACATGATTCAGGCTGGGTTCCAAGGCTCATAATCACCGGTTGCCGGTTTGCGTTTTCCGCCTTTGAGCATGTGTCCATCTGGGCGATAGGCGTGGGTGGTGCCAGTTACATTCGGTTGATGTTCCTGCTGCCACACATGCTTGTCATAACCACCAACCGGCGGTGGTGTTGATTCGGTATGATGCAGCCAGCCATGCCAATCGGCAGGCACTTTTGACGCTTCGGCAATACCGTTGTAACGAACATAACGGCGCGGCGGCTTGCCAGCGCGGGCGCGGCGCTCCTCATAATAGCGGTTGCCAAACTGGTCAGTGCCAATCTCGTTCGCCGTTAGCTTTAGCGTCATCAAAGTTACGAAATCCATCGACCGCCTGCCCTCTATGCTTTGCTGTTTTGAGTTTGTCTTTTCGCCGCCCCACTATAGGCGCAAGCAACCCAGCGCGTCCAGCCATCAACCAGCCCATGACCTAAAATATTTTTATCTGCTAATGCGATTACCATGGTCAGCCCCGATATCAGCCCGCTGCGTTTACAGCCGATTGCGATAAGCGTTTTTTTTGCCACAGTTTTAAAGCCTAATTTTCACATTACTGTGTTTATGAAAATAACTTTTCATCAGAGACTTACTCTCAGAAGTGACACTTGATCGGTAAGAGTAAGACCCTACATCAGGGCATTTTTATGGCATTTTTTTGTCCTGTGACGCGTTTTGGCTATTGTCCATATCCCGCTATATGATGTAGTTTGCTTCGAAGGCGCACGCTACATGTTGTGACTAAATCCATATCAAACATCGGTAAGATCAAGAAATTAAACAAAATTCTCAGCTATATGAGTTGTGATTAAAAACGTAATAAAGGAAAAGATAAATGCATTTTGAAAGACGGTTCACGACATCTGGTCAAGACGCCTACGCAAATATTGAATTTAGGTCAGCGACAAGCGAGATTCGCAACCCAGATGGTACGATCGTGTTTCAGGCTGAAAATGTTGAAGTACCAGCTCAATTTTCACAGGTAGCAACCGACATTCTGGCGCAGAAATATTTTCGCAAAGCCGGTGTTCCTGCAGCCCTAAAGCGGATTGAGGAAACATCAATTCCATCATGGCTATGGCGCAGCGAGGCTGATTCGGCCGCGCTTGCCAAACTTCCTGAAGACCAGCGCTATTCTGGCGAGATGTCAGCCAAGCAGGTGTTCGACCGGCTTGCCGGCACATGGACTTATTGGGGCTGGAAAGGTGGCTATTTCACCAGCGAAGAAGATGCGCAAACCTATTTTGACGAAATGCGCTATATGCTGGCAACCCAGATGGCCGCACCAAATTCGCCACAATGGTTCAACACTGGCATGCATTGGGCCTATGGCATTGATGGTCCAAGCCAAGGCCATTTTTATGTTGATTACAAATCTGGCAAGCTAACCCGCTCGGCAAGTGCTTATGAGCATCCGCAGCCCCATGCCTGTTTCATTCAATCGGTCAGCGATGATTTGGTGAATGAAGGCGGCATCATGGATTTGTGGGTTCGTGAAGCGCGCCTGTTCAAATATGGTTCGGGTACCGGTTCAAACTTTAGCCGTCTTCGCGGCGAAGGCGAAAGCCTGTCAGGTGGCGGCAAATCATCTGGCCTCATGAGCTTTTTGCGCATTGGTGACCGTGCAGCGGGTGCCATTAAATCAGGCGGCACAACCCGCCGCGCGGCCAAAATGGTAACTGTTGATGTCGATCACCCGGATATTGAAGCCTATGTTGATTGGAAAGTTGTCGAAGAACAAAAGGTAGCCGCGCTTGTCGCTGGCTCGAAGCTGGCGCAAAAACACATGGCCGAAGTGATGGCAGCTTGCCATATCACCGAAGGGCTTGTTGATGATGAGCGTTTTGATCCAAAAGCGAACAAGGCGCTGAAAAAGGCGATCCTGTCTGCCCGTAAATCAATGATCCCTGAAAATTATGTGCAGCGGGTTATCCAGTTTGCCCAGCAGGGCTACAGCGACATCGAATTTAAAACCTATGATACAGATTGGGACTCAGAAGCCTATCTGACAGTCGCGGGTCAGAATTCAAACAATTCGGTTCGCGTTAGCAATGAATATTTGCAGGCCGTTCTGGATAAGGGCGATTGGGAATTGATCAAGCGGCGCGATGGCGGCGTGGCAAAACGTATCAAAGCAGCCGATCTATGGGAAAAAATTGCCCATGCAGCGTGGGCTTGTGCTGATCCGGGTCTACAATATGACACCACCATCAATGAATGGCATACCTGCCCTGAAGGCGGCCGCATCAATGCGTCGAACCCATGTTCGGAATATATGTTCCTTGATGATACGGCCTGTAATCTGGCGTCACTGAATTTAATGCAGTTCCGCAAGGAAGATGGCAG
>JAFMNI010000137.1 GCA_017859295.1 Candidatus Puniceispirillum sp.
GCTGGCTTTGGCGCGGCTTGACGAATCAGACCGCAGCGCGACAGCAACTTCAGCAACACCGCTATCTTTTAGGTTTGCTGCATGAGCATGACCCTGGCTGCCGTAACCAACGATAACAACCTTCTTTTTCTTGATCAGCCCAACATCGGCATCACGATCATAATAGACACGCATTGACAGTTTTCTCCTTATTTGACGGCTGATCCGGCGCTGGCCCAACTGCCAGATACTCATGACCATCCTATTTAAAATATATAATCACACCCCAAATCATTGCGGTGTGATCTAACATGTTGCGTAAACTCGCTAACGTCGCCGGTTTATTTGGCCGTTAAATCGATCCGGTTGCCGCGCGAAATGGCTGAAACACCGGTTCGCGCAATCTCCACATCACCAAGCGACTGCATCAAATCAATGAAGGCAGCAACCTTTGACGAATTTCCTGTTACTTCAAATACAAAACTATCTAGTGTGCTGTCTAGTGTTCTTGCACGGAAAGTATCAGCGATGCGCAATGCCTCAATCCGGTTTTCGCCATCATTGATGATTTTGACCAGCGCCAGCTCGCGTTCAATGGCGGCGCCCATCTCGGTTAGGTCACATACCGAATGGATTGGCACAAGACGCGCCAATTGCGCCTTGATCTGTTCGATAACCATTGGCGTTCCTGAGGTTACGATGGAAATGCGTGATAGACCGCGATCCCATTCAACCTCGGCAACGGTCAGGCTCTCGATATTATAGCCGCGTCCGGAAAACAGTCCGATAACCCGCGCCAGAACACCCGGTTCATCATCGACCAGAACGGAAATGATGTGGCGTTCCTCAATTACATTGATGCTCATCTCGATATAGCTCCTAAATGGCTGGCCTAGACCAACACCATACCTTCTTCAGAAATTGGCTTTGCGGCCTGATCATCCGGCCCCAAAAGCATCTCGTTATGCGCTGCCCCCGACGGAATCATCGGGAAACAATTTTCTTCTTTGGCAACGCGAATATCAGCAATGACCGGCCCCGGTGTTGCCAGCATTTCAGCAATCACCCCATTTAGATCATCCGGCTTTTCAGCGACCAGACCAACCATGCCAAACGTATCAGCCAGCTTGCGGAAATCAGGCAATGAGGCGCTGTAGGATTCAGAATAGCGGCCACCATGGATCAATTCCTGCCATTGGCGCACCATCCCCATCCATTCATTATTGATGATGAACATCTTCACCGGCAGATTATATTGTGCCAATGTCGATAATTCCTGCATATTCATCATGAATGATGCTTCACCGGCGATATCAATCACCAATGATTCGGGATGCGCCACCTGAACGCCAAGCGCCGATGGCAAGCCATATCCCATCGTGCCAAGCCCGCCCGATGTCATCCAGCGGTTTGGCTTTTCAAAATCATAATATTGCGCAGCCCACATTTGATGCTGGCCTACCTCGGTTGTGACATAGGCATCATGGTTACAGGTCAATTCGCAAAGCCGTTTGATGGCATGTTGCGGCTTGATGACATCAGTGCCCTGATCAAAACCAAGACAATCAATGCTTTGCCAGCTTTTGATCTGTTTCCACCAGCTTGTTAGCGATGGCTGATGCGGGGTAAAGGATTGCGCCTTCATTTCGGCAATCAGCATTTCCAGAATAATCGTCGCATCACCAATGATCGACAGATCAACCTGAACATTCTTATTCACCGATGATGGATCAATATCAATGTGGATTTTTTCAGATTTTGGCGCAAAGCCGCTAATCCGGCCGGTGACGCGATCATCAAACCGTGCGCCGATATTCAGCATGATATCGCAATCATGCATCGCCCAATTGGCCTCATAAGTACCATGCATCCCAAGCATCCCAAGAAAATGCTTGTCCGACGCTGGCAAAGCGCCAAGCCCCATGAGAGTCAGGGTTGTTGGCCAGCCGGTCATATCAACCAATTGCTGCAACAGCGCCGACGCCTTTGGCCCGGAATTGATGATACCGCCGCCGCCATAGATGATTGGGCGTTCGGCCCGCTTCATCATCGCGACGGCTTTTTTGATCGCTTCTGGATCGGGTCTTGTTTGCGGGGCATAACGCTTTTTCGCCGCAGCGGCAACGCCATCTGTTTTATAGCCATATTCCCCCATCAGAATATCTTTTGGCAGGTCAATCAATACCGGCCCCGGCCGACCCGACCGTGCCACATGAAAGGCTTCGGCAACAGTGTGCTGCAAAACATCACCATCTTTGACCAGATAATTATGTTTGGTGCAGGCGCGGGTGATGCCGGTAGTATCGGCCTCTTGAAACGCATCATTACCAATCAGATGCGTTGGCACCTGTCCGGTTAGACAGACGACCGGCACTGAGTCCATCAACGCATCCGTCAAACCTGTCACCGCATTGGTTGCCCCCGGGCCCGATGTGACCAGAACCACCCCAACCTTGCCTGTTGACCGTGCATAGCCTTCGGCAGCGTGAACCGCAGCCTGCTCATGGCGAACCAGAATATGTCTGATCTTATTGTTTTTGAACAACGCATCATAAATGGGCAATACCGCACCGCCCGGATAGCCGAAAATTACCTCAACCCCTTCATCTTCAAGAGCCTTGAGCAGAATTTCCGCACCAGCTAACGCCAATACGCCATTGTCCGATGCCGCCTGTTTGCGGTCTGTGGGGGCAGATTTCGCCATTATCTTGTTTCCCATATATGTCAAAGCAATTGCTGGCCTCATATTTTTCAACCAGCTCAAATAACGCAAACCAATCGATTCAATGGGTCAAAAATATCGTAATGACGCGCGATCAAGCAAAACGTCATCACAAAATCTTCAATTTCCAGAGAACAGCTTGGTTTATTGCAATGGTTTGCCAGTTTTTACCTGACGGGTCAACCATTTTTAGCGAATAAGTGAAAAGATACTTTCCATAAAACTTTCCGATAATTTCGTATTTAGCGTAATTTGCGCATTATAATTATTTCGCAGCCATGTCATTTGCCGTTTTGCATAATGGCGGCTGTCGCGTTTGGCGATATAGGCCGCTTCATCAACTGTCATTTCCTGTTCAAGAACCGCCTTTAACGCGGTGACGCCAAGTGCCTTCATCAATGGCAATGACGGGTCAAGCTGCCTGCTCATCAACTGTCTAACCTCGTCCATCGCGCCTTGTTCCAGCATCACATCGAAACGCGCATCAATGCGGGCATACAAAACATCGCGCGGCGGCAGCATTGCAATTTTTACCGGCCTGCCAGCCAGCGCGCCTTTATGCTCGGCTTGCTGGAATTGGCCAAGCGCGATGCCAGTGGCGTTAAAAACCCCCATTGCGCGGATCAGCCTTTGACGATCACCATCGGCAAGCCGTGACGCAACCAACGGGTCATGAAGCGCCAGCTTTTGCCGGAATGCAGCCCCGCCGATGGCATCAAACAGCGCCATGCAATCTTCATGGATAGTGGCTGGCACATCGGGAATGGGGGCAATGCCATTTACCGCCGCATCAAGATACATGCCCGTACCGCCAATAATGATTGGCATTTTGCCGCGCGCCCGGATTGCGGTCATCGCCGTTGCCGCCAATTCAAGCCATGCGGCAACCGACGCCCGATGCCCGCCATCCAGAACACCGTAAAGATGATGCGGAATATCCTGCATTTCGGCCTTTGACGGGCGTGCTGTCAAAATCGACAAATCGGCATAAAGCTGCATCGAGTCAGCATTGATCACCTCGCCATCCAGCTGACAAGCAAGATCAACCGCAAGCTGTGATTTACCTGATGCAGTCGGGCCTGCAATCATGATATAGCTGGCGGGCAGTTCGCCGTTCAGGGCGTTTTGCACTGCTTTTGACACATTCAACTCCAATTTACCGCCAATTTGGCGGCAGGTGACTGCACTATGCACCATGCACTTGTTTTTTCAACCTCGAAGCATTCGTTCGGCGATGGTGATGCGGCAGCATGGATCGCCGATCTTGCCGGTGATTTTGCGTTTCTACGCCCCTTAGACGCGCCATATTGGCTTCATCACGGCTATGCGGCTGAACTGCTTTGCAAGCCTGATGACGGTTTTGGGGCACGAAATCTGCAGCATAACGACGCCTTTCAGACATTGCGCCGCCACGCCGCCGACAAGCAATTGGACGTCAATATCGTTCCCGCCGACCGACGCCGCAAACAAATCCTAATTGCCGACATGGACAGCACGATCATCATCAGCGAGTCTCTTGATGATCTGGCCGCACTTGCCGGTCTTGGCGATGCGGTGACTGCCATCACCAAACGCGCAATGGCGGGTGAAATTGATTTTGAAGGCGCGTTATTTGAACGTGTCAGCATGCTGGCTGGCAAATCCAGTCGCCTATTTGATCAATTGATTGCCAGCGCAACGCCGACATCCGGAGCCATCGAACTTGTTCACACAATGCGTGCCAATGGCGCAAAATGCTATCTTGTGTCGGGTGGGTTTGACGTCATCACCGGCCCCGTTGCCGCGCTTTGTGGATTTCATGACCATCACGCCAATCATATGCATGTGCGCGATGACAAAATTCTGGGTACAGTTCAAACGCCAGTTCTCGATCGCAACGCCAAAGCCGCCTATCTTGCGCATTATTGCAAGCAGAACGGCATTGATCCGATTGATGCAGCGACCATTGGCGATGGGGCAAATGATCTGGCGATGCTGCAAGCCGCCGGCATGGGCGTGGCGTTTGAGGGCAAGCCATTGCTGTTGGCCGAAGTGGCAATCCAGCTTAACCATACTGATCTTCGCGG
>JAFMNI010000138.1:0-2236 GCA_017859295.1 Candidatus Puniceispirillum sp.
ACGCGCGCGGTGAAATTACTAACCGCCAAAAACATTGCCTTTGAAGAAATTGACGTGACCTTAAGCGCGGCAAAACGCCAAACCATGCGAAGCCGTGCCAATGGCCGAACATCGGTGCCGCAGATATTTATCAATGATGATCATATTGGCGGCTGTGATGATCTTTTTGCACTTGATCAGGCAGGCCATCTCGACAAGCTGTTATCAATGGCGTCCTAATTGGCCATGTTTCGCGTTGCTGCCATTCAATATTGCGCGAATGACAATGCAAAAGACACTTTGGCGCATATCCAGCCTTTGATTGCCGAGGCCGCATCGCGTGCAACGCTTGTAACCCTTCCCGAATGCGCCAGCTATCTTGCCGCCAGCCGCGAACAGCTTGCCACCCATGCCGAATGGGAAGATGACAGCTACAGTCAAAACTGGCTTGGCGATCAAGCGCGGCAATTGGGAATCTGGCTTCTTGCCGGATCACTGATGATACGCCGCCGCGATGACCATAAATTAGTCAATCGAAGCCTGCTTTTCGGCCCTGATGGCGGGCTTGTCGCAAGCTATGACAAAATCCATATGTTTGACGCTGATGTTGGCGACGACAAAAGCTATCGCGAGTCGGCCAGCTTTACCGCAGGTTCAACGCCGGTCCTTGCCATGATTGGCGATGTGCCGGTCGGGCTAAGCATCTGCTATGATGTGCGGTTTCCGCATCTTTATCGCCAATTGGCGCTTGATGGTGCCAAGCTGTTGCTGGTTCCCGCCGCCTTTACCGCGATCAGCGGCAAGGCGCATTGGCATATATTGCTTCGGGCGCGCGCCATTGAAACGGGCTGTTTTGTCGTGGCACCGGCACAATCTGGAACGCATGCTGATGGGCGGCAAACCTATGGCCATTCGCTGATCATCAGCCCTTGGGGCGAAATCATTGCCGATGCAGGCGAGGGTGATGCGGTGATATCGGCCGATCTTGATTTGGCCGCGGTTGCCAAAGCGCGTCAGGCCATCCCCTCATTAACGACCAATCCGGCGATTGAACCAACGCGTTTCATTACCTAATGCGGCAACCGAAAAGACCGCATCCGGATCAATCAAGGCCGTTATCACCAATGCGCATATATTTGTCATTTCGATCGGCAATCAGCGCAGCGGCATCCATTCCGGCCATCGAGTCAAGCTGGGCGGCAAAGGCATCGCCAAGCGCATCAATGGCGGCAACCGGATCACGATGCGCGCCACCAAGCGGCTCGCTTACCACTGAATCGACAACGCCAAGCCGATGCATCCAATCCGATGTGATACGCATAGCTTCGGCAGCGTCACGCGCATGATCAGCACTGCGCCACAGTATCGATGCACAGCCTTCAGGTGAAATGACACAATAAATCGCATGTTCATACATCACCACGCGGTTTCCCGTTGCCAGCGCAATTGCACCGCCTGATCCGCCTTCACCGATAATCGCCGCAACCATCGGTGTTGGTAATTTCAAACAAGCGCGAATGGCACTGGCAATGGCCTCGGCCTGACCACGTTCTTCAGCACCGCGTCCGGGATAAGCACCCGCCGTGTCAACAAAGCTGAGAACCGGAAGACCATAGCGACCCGCCAAATCCATCAGCCGCGCGGCCTTGCGATAGCCCTCGGGGCGCGCCATGCCAAAATTACGTTTGATGCGCTCTTCGGTATTGCTTCCTTTTTCGGTTCCCATCACCATCACCGACTGGCCGCGGAACCGCGCCATACCGCCAATGATCGCATGATCTTCGGAAAAATTACGATCCCCGGCAAGCGGCGTGAAATCATCAAAAAGCCGGTCGAAAATGGCGCGGATTTTCGGCCTGTCAGGATGGCGGGCAACCTGCACTTTTTCCCAGGCGCCAAGCTTTTCATAAGTCTGTTTTAATTCGCGTTCGATGCGGGTTTGTAATTTGCCGATTTCATCAGCGATATTGATGCTGCCATCGGTACTCATATGGCGAAGCTCTTCGACCTTTCCCTCAAGATTGGCAATCGGTTTTTCAAAATCAAGAAAATGTCTCATTTTGGGGTCATTCCATTCTGCGTCAGGGCAACGCGCATTTCGAACTATCGCGAATTGTAACTTTAGAGGCAGTTTATCTATCTTGACGGCGACTGGCAAGCGGATGCGCCGATGCCACCAATCCAGCAAGCCGATCGGGGCGGCTTGCGGTATAGATTTGTGTTGTTGAAATATCGGCATGGCCAAGAAGGCTTTGCA
>JAFMNI010000138.1:2522-4743 GCA_017859295.1 Candidatus Puniceispirillum sp.
AATCACTTCAGGATTGCGCCTGAATTGCGAAACCAGAAGCCCAACCAATTCCGAAACGCGAAGCCCTGTTGCATATAAAATTTCCAGCATCGCCAAGGCACGCAATGCCGCCATTTCAGGCGTCATGGCTGCGGCGGCTTCAAGCAGGTGGATGATCTCAGCTTCGCTCAGGCTTTTGGGAAGTGAGGCCGGTAAAGACGGGTTGTCGATCCAGCGGGTTGGGTTATCCGACCGAGTCCCATCTTCGACAGCCCAGCCCATAAATTGACGTAACGCGCTGAGCCGCCTTGCAACCGAACGCGGGGATAATTGGCGTTGATGCCACCATGCAATAACCGCCCGTAATTCATCTGCATTGCATGCCGCAAGCGTCTGGCCATTTTTGGCAAGACCCATCTGGCAATCAAAAAGATCGCGTCGATAGGCGGCAAGCGTGTTTGGTGACGCTGCCCGCATGGCCGAAATGGCCTGAAGAAACCCGTCAATAAGCGGGTCATGCCGATCGGCGGTTTTGCCGATGCTAGCTTTGCGTGCCATCGGGTATCATTGCAGCCAAACGCTGCATTAAATGCGCCGCCATTATCTCATGAGCAAAGGCTTTGGCAACATCACCCTGTCCGATCAGATCAAGTGCGCGGATCACCGCGGCCAGATCTGTCGGATTGGTTTTTTCAAGCGTTACATCATGCAAAAGCCAATTGGCAAGAAGCACGGTTTCGGCAACATGACGCGCCTCTGCCGCGGCCGTGACCGCCTTTAGCAATAGCGGCGGCAAGCCGGCAAAGCCCTGACCCGATACAGGTGCATTTTTCACAAGATCAAGCCAATCCTGTTCATCCACCGCCACACCAGCAGCCTCAAGAACAGGCAGAAGATGCCACATATTCAACGCGCTGATCACATTTGTATCAACCGCATCGCCCGACAGCCCGCGCAGTAATTCAGCGGCCATAAGCGCCTCGCCATTGCCCGCAAAAGCGGCAAGCGTTGTGGTGTCGTTCGGCTGGTTTATCGCCAGCAGAAACGCCATTTTCGGCGCTACATCCAGGTCATCAAACCGCATATTGGCCGCCACTGCTTCATCGGCAAGCGCATTACGCACCAATTCTGCATATAGCGGCAACATCACCGCGCCATTGCCGCCATTGATTTCGGCCTTGATCGCTTTTGCCACCAGCGCCAACCGATCGATTTGCGTATCAGCATCAAGTGCCCGCCAGGCAAGCGCAGTGCTAAGCGCATCACCCTTGCCATCAAGCTGGGTCAATGCCAATTGCGGATCATTATTTTCCTGTCCGGCACTGCGCCATAATTTGCCAGCCTGACGATGCGTGATCAGCCCGCGATTCAACCCATCAAAGGTCGAAACCATGCGGGCATCCGGCCCCAAAAATTTCAATTTGATAACGGTTTCGGCCATTTGTTTTGGCAGAACAGCAAGCCCTTCAAGCGGGATTGGCCGGTTCGCCACATCCATCAGCACGATATGCGCCGAATCAAGCTTGGCCGGATCAAGCTTGGCAAAATCGGCGGGCATTGCCAGATTATTGTTCAAAACCTCATCCACAAGGCCGAAAAAGATCGGATCATCAACACCATTTGCCGCCAGAATATCAGCCGCAAATCGCGCCCCGCCCGTTTTGCCCTGAACCGCCTGGCAGATCACATTTGATTTATGCCAAAATGGATCCATCGTCTGGGTGATCTGACGGCTGACAATGCTGCATGCCGCAACATCATCACGGATCATCAGATAATGTTCGGTTAGCCAGCGTCGCCAATCGGCCCATTTTTCGGCCTCGGGAAGCTGTGCTGCAAGCAAGGCAAGATCACCTGATCTGCCACCATTTGCCAGAAAGGCCAAGCGCGCCTCGACAAGATCGGCAGCGACATTATTTGCCCCGCTTGGCGGCACTGATTGCCGTGCCACAACTTCATAAGCAAGTTCGGTAATCGCCTTTGATTGACTGGCAATTGCTGATTTTTGCAGCAGGAACACCGCATCACGAGCCGAAGTTCCACGCCAGATCAGGCTGTCAAGCTGGCTATTGCCCGTATCGCCAACACCAATCGCCGCAAGCCCAACATCTGAAATATTCCGGCGGCCAATTTTGGCGCTGCTGTAAACATCATTTGTTCCCAGACCATCATTTGGCACTGTCTGGCTGGCGGTTGCCGCTGGCAAGTCGGTTTCAACTGGTTCAGTTGCCAGTGATTCAGT
>JAFMNI010000139.1 GCA_017859295.1 Candidatus Puniceispirillum sp.
ACCGAACATTCGCGTTCGCCAAGATGCACAACATTGCCATGCGAGTCGGCAATCACCTGCACTTCGATATGGCGCGGCTGGCCAAGATAACGCTCAAGATAAACCGTATCATCACCAAAGGCGGCTTTGGCTTCGGCGCGTGCAGCCGAAAAGGCCTCGCCAAGGTGATCGGCCGTTTCGGCCACTTTCATACCGCGTCCCCCGCCACCCGAAGCGGCCTTGACCAAAAGCGGATAGCCGACATCCTTGCCAATACGTTGCGCCTCGGCAAGGGTGTGAACGGCACCGGGTGAGCCCGGAACAAGTGGCAGGCCGGCGTCGGCGGCGGTGATTTTGGCCTCAACCTTGTCACCCATTGCGCGAATATGGCGCGGCTCAGGGCCGATAAAGGTCAATCCATGGGCGGCAACAATTTCGGCAAAATCGGCATTTTCAGACAGGAAACCAACACCTGGATGCACCGCATCGGCACCCGTGATGGCAACGGCTGATAAAATAGCCGGAATATTCAGATAGGATTCGGCGCTGCTTGGCGGGCCAATACAAACCGATTCATCGGCAAGGCGAACTGGCATTGAATCGGCATCAGCGGTCGAATGAACCACCACCGATGGAATGTCCAGCTCTTTACAGGCACGAAGCACCCGCAAGGCAACATCACCACGGTTGGTTATCAGGATTTTTTTGAACATGGCGACTATTCTACAATCACAAGCGCTTCGCCAAATTCGATTGGCTGGGCGTTTTGCACGAAAATTTTCACAACCGTGCCAGCCTTTGGCGCGGTAATCGGGTTCATCACCTTCATCGCTTCGACAATGAACAGGGTTTGACCGGCGGTAACGGTTGCGCCTTCGGTGATAAAGGCAGGCGCATCAGGTTCAGGGGCTGTATAGACCGTGCCAACCATTGGCGATTTGACGGCGCCCGGATGATCGGCCGGGTTTGCCGGCAGTTCTGCCACAGGCTCGGCAATGGCAACAGGCGCAGCAGCGACAGGCGCGGCAGCGGCAACGGGCGCAGCAGTGGTAACGCGTGATAACCGGATCGCAACAGCTTCGGTTTCATATTCAAGCTCGGCAAGCCCCGCCTGATCAAGGATGTTGGCAAGTTCTTTTACAAAACTGGCTTCATTGCTTGCGGCGGCGGTTTTTGCCGCTGATTTTTTTGGTGTCGTTGCCATTTTGATCTATGTCTCCGAATGCAGATTGGGAATGGCGTTAATGGCCATGTAATAGGATGATGCGCCAAAACCGGCAATGACGCCTTTGGCAATCGCTGAAATCAGCGATACATGCCGGAAAGATTCGCGGCTATGGACGTTTGAAAGATGCACTTCGATGACCTCGCCCGGAAATAGCGACAGCGCGTCGCGAAGCACAACCGATGTGTGGGTCAGTCCAGCAGCATTGATGATGATCCAATCCACCTTGCCAACAGCTTGCTGGATTTTCTCGATCAATTCGCCTTCCAAATTGGATTGGAACCAATCCAGTTCCATGCCATGCCCGGCTGCCAATTGACGGCATTGTGCTTCAATATCGCCAAGCGTTTCATGGCCATAGATATCGGGCTCACGCATGCCAAGCATGTTGAGATTTGGGCCGTTCATAACAAGAATATTCATTGATTTTGCCATTGTTCGGTTACAGTACACTCACTTCGCCAGCCATGCAAACAGCCTAGCCCTGTTTGGTGCGCTCCTTATCAATCACAGTTTGCAATTCCTCCATGCCAATCGCACCGGGAATCACCGTATCGCCAATCACAAGACCCGGCGTGCCATTGATACTCAAGGCCGCTGCCGCGCTTCGTGTCCGTGTGATAATAGCCGTTGTTTCGGGGCTGTCCATATCTTGCTTTAATTGTGCAAGGTCAAGACCTGCCGCCCCAGCAGCTTGCATGATCGAGGCGTCATTGACCTGCCCGCGATAGGTCATCATTTCAGTGTGGAACGATTTGAATTTCCCCTGTTTCTGGGCGGCAATTCCAGCTTTGGCGGCGGTAACAGATGATTGGCTAAGGATTGGAAATTCCTTGACCACCAAGCGGACATCGCCATTTGCCGCAAGCATTTGCATGATCGGGGCAAACATGCGTTTGCAATAACCACAATTATAATCGGAAAACTCATAGACAGTCAGGCTGCCATTTGGATTGCCCATAACCGGATCGCCATCATCATTGCGAACGAGCATGATGCCAGCTTGCGCGCGTTCGGCTTCTTCGCGTGCGGCCAAAGATACCAACGCATCACGAAGCACTTCGGGATTGTTCTTGATATATTGTTCGATCACCTGCTGCATTTCGGCGCGGTCTTTTTGATCCATATCAGCCGTTACCGGTGTCGTGGCGAGGCCAATCAACATCAAAGGCAATGCAATCATAGAGACAAAAAAGCGTGACATTCACATTATCCTTTTGATTTTGAGACCCTTTATCATTTTGGGCAAATCGCCGCTGGAAACTAATAACCCAGCCAAATGCCTCACATCTTATAACGGATTAATGTCGCTATTGCAAAGCCGTCACGGCGCGAGTTTGCCAAAGCGGAACAGAATGTCATTAGCGCGGTTGCGAAGCTCATCTTTCGGCCTGTCATCGGCCAAAACCCGTTTGGCCATTCGCACCGCCTGTTGGTCATCGCCAAGCAAAAGCGCTTCTTCGGCAAGCGCTAGATCAGCCGCTGCAATATCGCCGTTTCGTCCATAGGCAATCGCTAATTGTCGGCGGATGAAGGCCCATTTCGGTTCGGTTTTTTGTGCCGCTGAAATCGCCTCGATCGCGCGTGAAAAGCGCTTTTTGTCATTTGTCGCAATCAGCGCCCGTCCAAGATTGACCAGAATTTGCGGGCTGCTCGGTCGGAAAGTCAGCGCCGTTTCATAGGCTGCCGCTGCCGCCTCAGCCTTGGCCATTGACAGCAAAATATCGCCGCGAAATTCATGATAGAAGGGATCAGAAGGATGCGCCGCGGATAGTCGATCCATCAAGGTGATTGCTGCTGCTAAATCGCCGCGCCGATATTGTGCAATCGCTTGGCTGTAGATCGCATCGGCACTGTCTGTTTTGGCGGATTGACGTAAAACGCTTTGCGCTGGTTCACTATAGGCGCGAAGCTTGGCCACAAGCCGGTTCATCAATTTTGTGTCATCGGCTGAAAGTGGGACTGATTTATGGCCGTCCTGACGCGCATGATCTTGATAGACGGCAAGGCGCTGGGCTGAATCGGGATGCGTTTGATAATATTGGCTTTGCCGGCTTTCGGGAAGGGCGCGTTGCGCTGCCATACGCCGCATCATCTGTTCGAGACCAGCCGAGCTGATGCCAGCCTTGTCTAGATATTCAAGCCCCAATTCGTCAGCAACAGCTTCATCATAGCGGAATGAACGAAGCAATTTGCGCTTGGCCTGATCGGTGCCGCCAACCATAACCCCAACAGCCGCATCACTTGGTGCCCCGCCGGCAGCAAGCGCAAGCGCGGCAATCGCGGCAAGCGTGCCTGCGGTTCCGGCATCGCGTAAAGCCTCATCACGGCGCGGCACATGACCGGCTTTTAAATGGCCAAGCTCATGTGCGATCACGCCTAAAATTTCTTCAGCTGATTGGGCGTTGAGCAAAAGACCCGAATGGATATAGATAACGCGCTCGCCAGCCACAAAAGCATTATAGCTGCTGTCGATAATGATCCTGATGCTAATGGCATCCGGCGCATAGCCGGCAGCGCGCATCAATGGCGTTGCCAAGGTTTGCAGGCCGGTTTCCAACTCGGTATCTCTGATCAATCCGGCCAATGCTGATTGGGCAATGGTGATCGAAAACAGCGATATCAAAGCCAGCTTTCGTAAAAATGAATAGCGCATGGAATATTTTTCCGACAAATTTATGGCGTGTTTAAGACAGCACTGCTATAGCCTAGTCCCTGTAGCGTGCGGTTGCAGGCTATGCAAACACAATCCCCCTGCCATATTGATCTGATCATGGCATGAATTCACTGGAATGAACAATGGCCTTAAAAGTTAGTCAAGCAAGCGAAATCCCTGCCTTTCTTGCCATGCAGGTAATGAAACGTGCAAAAGAGATGCAGGCCGCCGGAAGCGACCTTGTTCATCTTGAGGTCGGACAGCCATCAACGCCACCGCCTGCCGCCGTTTCAAACGCATTGCAAACATCCTTGAAACATGTCGCGTCGCATGGCTATTCGGTTGGTTTGGGATTGCCTGAATTGCGGCAACGGATCGGACAGCATTATCAAGATTGGTATCAATTGCCGCTGGATTGGCAACGGATCGCCGTCACGCCCGGATCATCACTTGGCTTTGCGATTGCCTTTTTATCGGCCTTTGACAAGGGCGATCGTATTGCCATCGCCACGCCCGGATATCCGGCCTATTTCAATCTGATGCTGGCGCTTGGGATCAAGCCGCAATTGCTGCCCGCCCGTGCCGCGCAAAACTGGATGCCCGATCTCGACTCATTGGTTGCAACCGATAACATTCCCGATGGGCTGTTGCTGGCAAGTCCGGCAAATCCAACCGGCGTTGTGATGCGCGATGACGAGCTTGAAGCCGTCTGCCGCTGGTGTGACAAGCATGGTGTGCGCCTGATCATGGATGAAATCTATCATGGCCTGACCTTTGGCAAACGAACCAAGAGCGCGCTTGCCTATACTGACAATGCCATCATCATCAATTCTTTTTCGAAATATTTCTGCATGACTGG
>JAFMNI010000140.1 GCA_017859295.1 Candidatus Puniceispirillum sp.
ATTTGACAGCATTATTGATGTGCGCTCGCCATCCGAATTTCTGGATGACCATATGCCAGGGGCGATTAATTTGCCGGTTTTGGATGATGCGCAGCGCGCCGAAATTGGCACGATCTATAAACAAATCAATCCGTTTGAGGCAAAAAGGTCAGGCGCGGCGTTGGTGGCGCAGAATATAGCTGGTCATCTTCAAACTGATCTTGCCAAAAAAGATCGCGATTGGCGGCCGCTGATCTATTGCTGGCGTGGCGGCCAGCGAAGCGGCGCAATGGCAAAGATATTTAGCGATATCGGTTGGCATAGCGCCGTGATTGAAGGCGGGTATAAATCCTATCGAAAGGCAGTTCTCGATGATCTTGATCATCTGCCTGCCACATTTCGACTGATCGTCTTATCCGGGCCAACCGGTACGGCAAAGACCCATATTTTGCGTGCGGCGGCGGAAAACGGACTTCAGGTGCTTGATCTTGAAGGTCTGGCAAACCATCGAGGCTCGCTTCTTGGCAGTGAACCCGGATCACCCCAACCCGCCCAACGTTTGTTTGAATCGCGGCTATGCGCCGCTTTGCAGAATTTCAGCCCTGACCGCCCGATCTTTATTGAGGCAGAAAGCAATAAAATCGGGCAAATCCACGTTCCCTCGGCACTGTGGGCATCAATGCGACAGGCAAGCCGGGTAAGTTTGACCGCCCCAATTGACGCCCGCATTGCTTTTTTGCAGCGTGATTATCGCCATATCATCGAACAGCCTGAACATCTTATCAAATTGCTGCAAGGGCTTCGCCAGCGTTACAGCACCGCCACATTTGATCTATGGGAATCGACAATCAAGGCAGGTGACTGGCGCGGCTTTGTTCACAATCTGCTGGAAACGCATTATGACCCCGCTTATGCACGATCAAGCGCATCGCGCCCTTTGATCGAGGTACAAACGCTTGGCGCAACAACGCTTGATGATGATGATATTGGGCGGCTTGCCAAGGCTCTTGGCCGTCTTGATCGGTAATACCCATACCCAAGGCCGGTTTTCCAAGCTGGATTTTCATTTTCACCGGCAATGAGTGATTTTGCTCGAAAACGGGCTTGCATATCAATTTTTGTTCTGTATAACGCTTGGCAAGGCACTATTCCCCGGTAGCTCAGCGGTAGAGCAAGCGACTGTTAATCGCTTGGCCGGCGGTTCGAATCCGTCCCGGGGAGCCATTCCTTTCATCACATCTGATTGCCATCGCGCCTTTGGCGTAGGTGTCTTTGCATATCATTTTTCTTAAGCCTAAAACCAAAATCGACGATTGAAGCGACGATTATATTAGTTCTTCGTGCGATAATGTGATTAGCTATATTCACTCGAAACTGAGGTCGGTCACTAGCCCTCATAAAAAAAGGCCAAGTAATGGATTTTTTAGTAACAAATGCGATTTCACACAGCCATTCCCGCAAACAAGGCGTAAAATTCCCCGTTAAAACAGCGTTCATCGCTGCAGCAGCGTTTGGGGTTTGGGCCTATTTCGGCCTTTAGGCAGCATCTGACCAAGCATCTGATCGCACAGATTGATGCCCAAAAATGGGTGCTATGGCTTTTTGGTTTATGCCTATGGCGCCATGCGCCACTATTTATGGCGGTCTTGCAGAACGGTGATGGCATCTGCCAAGCTTAGTCCGGCATCTTCAAGAAGAACCATCATGTGAAACAGCAAATCGGCGGCTTCATTCGCCATTTCCGCGCTGTCATCCTTCATTCGTGCCAAGGCCAACTCGACCCCCTCTTCGCCAACCTTTTGCGCGATGCGTGCCTTGCCTTCGGTAAACAGGCTTGTTGTATAGCTGCCTTTGGGCATGGTTTTGTGGCGTTCGGCAATCAGCCTCCCGAGCTGATCAAGAAAGCCGATATTGCTTGGCGTCTGGTCATTAAAACAGGTCACGCTGCCCGTATGGCAAGATGGGCCTTGCGGGCGGGCTTGGATCAAAATCGTGTCAGCGTCGCAATCCATTTCGCCGCTAATGTAATCAAGCCAATTGCCTGATGTTTCGCCTTTGGTCCAAAGCCGGTTTTTCGACCGGCTGAAAAAGGTCACTTTTTTGCTGCTGATCGTTTGCGCCAGGGCTGCACGATCCATATAGGCAAGCATCAGAATCTGGCCGTTATCAATGTTTTGAACGATGGCAGGCACTAACCCGTCGCCTTTATCCCAGTCAATTTTATCAAGATTGATATCTGGCATGGCTAAACTCGCACTTCGATTGATTCAGATTTCAGATAGGCTTTTAATGTCGGGATTGGAATTTTTCCGCTGTGAAACACCGATGCTGCCAAGGCACCATCAATATCACTTTGCCGGAATAAATCGGCAAAATGCACATAATCGCCTGCCCCGCCTGATGCGATGACTGGCACCGTGACAGCCGCCCGAACCGCAGCAAGTTGATCGATATCATAGCCTTGGCGAACGCCATCATTATTCATGCAGTTCAGCACGATTTCACCAGCACCAAGACGGGTGACTTCACGCGCCCAAGACACAGTATCACGCTTTGATTTAATGGTTTTGGTTTCATCGCCAGTATATTGATAAACCTGCAATTTATCGCCTTCACGGCGGCTATCAATGCCGGCAACAACACATTGGGTGCCGAATGTCGCGGCAAGTTCGGAAATAAATTCAGGTCGTTCCAAAGCAGGTGAATTCACCGAAATTTTATCGGCGCCATCATTCAAAATTGCCTTGGCATCAGCAATGGTGCGAATGCCGCCAGCAACGCAAAACGGAATATTAATCCGGCGTGCAATCTGATTAACCCAGCTTTTATCGACAACACGGCCATCACTGCTGGCGGTAATGTCATAAAAAACCAGCTCGTCAACGCCTTCATCAGCATAACGCTGGCTAAGCTCAAGAATATCGCCCATATCGACATGGTTGCGAAATTGAACGCCTTTAACAACACGGCCATCTTTAACATCAAGACAGGCAATAATCCGTTTGGTTAGCATGCCACCGCCTCCAACGCCTGTGCAACGGTAAAGCGCCCCTCATATAATGCTTTGCCAATGATCACGCCATCGGCGGTCAATCCGTCAAGATCGGAAAGCATGCTAACCCCGCCAGAGGCTTGCAATTGCAGTTTTGGATATGTCTGTTTTACCTCTTGATACAGATCACGGTTACAGCCGGTTAAGGTGCCGTCGCGGTCGATATCGGTACAAAGCGCGTGCAAAAGCCCATCTTGCTGATAGGTTTCGATAAAATCGAAAAGTGACAGGCTGCTTGCTTCCTGCCATCCAGAAACCGCAATATAAAATCCGTCATTCTGCCAGATCACATCAGCCGCAAGACAGATTTTTTCTGGTCCAAAGGCTTTGAAAATTGTTTTGGTTATTTCCGGATCACGAACTGCAAGACTGCCAATGACAATCCGGCTTGCGCCAGCATCAACCAAGGCCTGAACATCGGCAAATGAGCGAATACCGCCGCCTGTTTGAACCTTTAGGCCGGTGCTGCTGATGATCTTGGCAATCAGATCAATCTGGCGGTTATCCGGGTTTTTGGCACCATCAAGATCAACCAGATGAAGCCATGTTGCGCCGGCATCAGCATAGGATTGCGCGACCGAAACTGGATTATCGCCATAGGTCGTCAATTGGTCAAAATCACCTTTATGCAACCGCACAACAGCGCCACCAATAAGGTCAATCGCCGGATAAATGATCATGATGGCATCTCCAGAAAATTACGTAGAATTTGCGCACCAACCAGCCCCGATTTTTCGGGGTGAAACTGACAGCCCATAAAATTATTTTCGGCAACAATCGCGGTGAAATCATCACCATAGTTTGTTGCGGCGATTGTTTGTGCTGTTACAGGAGCAAAATAGCTATGCACGAAATAGACATGCGCCCCCTCGTCAACCCCAGCCAGTAAAGGGTGGTCTTGCTGTTTTGACAGCCGGTTCCAACCCATATGCGGCACTGACCGGCCTTGCGCGGGGGTAAAGGTTTCGCAATCAGCATCAAAAATGCCTAAAAGCGGGGTATTGCCCTCGGGCGAAACTGCAAATAATAGCTGCATCCCAAGGCAAATACCCATCACTGGCTGGGTCAGACTTCGGATACAGTCAATCAGCTCATATTCAGCCAGGTTTTGCATGGCGATCGGTGCGGCACCAACCCCCGGAAGCAAAACTTTGTCGGCAGATTGAATTATTTTGACATCTTTGGTCAAAACCGACTCCGCGCCAAGCCGTTCCAAGGCAAATTGAACCGAGGCTATATTGGCACCGCCGCTATCAATAATGGCGATCATAGCGTTCCCTTTGTGCTTGGCATTTCAGTGCCCTCAATCCGAATGGCTTGACGCAAGGCGCGGCCAAATCCCTTGAAACAAGCCTCGACCATGTGATGCGTATTTTCACCCGTTACCGCGATGTGAAGATTGGCCTGCATATGTTCGGCAAGCGAATAAAACACATGCGGCACCATATCGCATGGCAAATCACCAACATGGCTTTCGGGGAAATCAGCCTTGAAATCGAGGTAAAACCGACCACCAAAATCAAGCGCCACCTGAACCAGTGATTCATCCATTGGCAGGAAAAATCCATAGCGGCCAATGCCGCGTTTGTCGCCAAGCGCACCGCGAATAGCCTGTCCAAGCGCAATCGCGCAATCCTCAACCGAATGATGCGGATCAATATGCA
>JAFMNI010000141.1:0-2041 GCA_017859295.1 Candidatus Puniceispirillum sp.
CTTTGGCAAAGGTGGTTTCATTTGAAATTGATTTTGTTTCGCGTTCGCTTACGACAGGGCGCGGGTCAATGCCCTTGGCAAGATTCATCACCGTTATTGTTTGGCTGCCGAGCGCAGCTGAAAGCGCTTTTGGGTCGCCCTCAGCCAGATCATGGCAGGTAAAAACACCAATCACATTCAGTCGTGCGATTGCCGATTTGCCAACGCCATACAAAACCGAAACTGGCTGCGGGGCAAGCCATGCCGCCGCTTCGCGCGTGCCAATAACAAAAAACCCGTCAGGCTTATCACGGTCAGATGCCATTTTGGCAAGCGATTTTGTGCCACTCAGCCCAACCGAAACCGAAATGCCAATATCACGTTTGATTTCCTGTTGAAGCCGGTGCAACGCTTCGGCCGGACTGGCACGATGCAGCTTTTGCGTACCAGCAAGATCAAGAAAGGCCTCATCAATTGACAATGGCTGCACCAATGGTGTCAAAGACAGCATTTTGTCACGAACCTGCTGGCCAATATCAACGTAACGGCTCATTCTTGGCCGGATCACCACCGCATCAGGGCATTTTTTCAAGGCTTGCCATGCTGGCATTGCCGACCGCACACCGAATTGACGGGCGATATAGCATGCCGCCGCAACAACCCCGCGATCACCACCACCAACAATCACTGGCCGATCGGCAAGCGCCGGATTATCCAGCTTTTCAACCGACGCAAAAAAGGCATCGCAATCAATATGCGCAATGGTCAGGTTGAATAGATCAGGATGGGTGCGAATATGGTTTGACTGGCAAGACGGACAGGCGGTTAACGGCACCGCGCTGCCAACATGCCCAGCTGTTCCACAATTGCGGCACAGCATGGCATAGGCTTCGGTTTCATGAAGACCGGCCATGTTGCCAGCACTCCTCCTTTTGCCAGAGTTAGTTTCTATTCTGGCGTTTTTGAGTCAATCTCCATCACAAGGCCAATGCCAAGCCATCCCCTAGCTAAAGGTGACGGCGCGTGCATATTGATCTGGCACTGATGACGTGCTGCGAAGCGCCTTTGCCGCGCGCCATGTCCAATGCGGATCTCGCAAAAACTCACGCGCCAAAGCAACCATATCGGCCTGTCCAGTGCGGATAATCGTTTCAGCCTGAATTGGGTCGGTAATCATCCCAACAGCGATGATCGGCATTGCCACCTCATCACGGATCTGTTTGGCAAGATCGGTCTGATAACCATAGCCAATGTTGATTTTCTGCGCCAATGAATTGCCACCACTCGACACATGAAGCGCAGCACAGCCAACCGCATCAAGTGCCTTGGCAAATTCGATGGTCTGCTCAACATCCCAGCCGCCATCAACCCAATCCGAGGCCGAAACACGAACCAGAACCGGCATATCGGCAGGAACAACGGCTTTGACAGCATCAAATATTTCCAGCGGATAACGCAGTCTGTTTTCCAGTGAACCGCCATAGGCATCATCGCGTTGATTGCTGATCGGTGACAGGAATTGATGAAGAAGATAACCATGGGCGGCATGCAGCTCGATCGCATCAATGCCAAGCCTGACAGCGCGTTTTGCCGAATCAACAAAGGCCTGTTTGATCCGTGCCAAACCTGCATCATCAAGCGCCTCGGGCGTATGCCAGCCATCGGCAAAAGGAATCGCTGATGGGGCATAGGTTTGCCAAACATCCTGTGACAAGGCATTGCCGCCTTCCCATGGCCGCTGTGACGAGGCTTTACGGCCAGCATGGCCAAGCTGGATACCGATCTTGCTTTGACCAACTGATTTGCAGAAATCAACAACCCGCTTCATCGCGGCTTCATTTTCATCTGAATAAAGCCCTGAACAGCCATGCGTAATACGCCCTTCTGCCTCAACACCAGTCGCCTCGATAATGATCAGCCCCGGGCCACTCATCGCAAACTGGCCAAGATTTGCCAGATGCCAGTCATTCATCGTTCCCTCATTGGCCGAATATTGACACATTGGTGCCACCACAACACGGTTGGCAAGCGCCAGACCGGATAGTTCAATCGGGGTAAATAA
>JAFMNI010000141.1:2262-4683 GCA_017859295.1 Candidatus Puniceispirillum sp.
ATTGTAGCGGCGTCACAAGCATAATACCACTAAATCCGGCGCATATTTTATCCATGGGTAATGGCTAATTGGCACTGCGCTGCTGATGCTCACGATAAAATGAATAAAGACCGCTTAGAACAACAAGGATTGTGCCAAATCCGGTCCAGCCATCGGGCCATTCGTTAAATAACAAAGCCCCCAATAAAACCGCCCAAACCAGCCCGATATATCGAAATGGCGCGACAAAGCTTAGATCGCCAAACCGCATGGTCATCACCTGAAAGAAATATCCCGCAGCAACGCTAAGCCCGCAAAATGACAAGATCAGCCAGTTAAAGGCAGAAATTGCCTGCCACGGTATGGTCGCGGCCATCGCGCCGCTAAACAGGCAGACGCCGATTGCGGTAAACAACGCTGCAAATAACGCTGGCACACGGTTCGGCAAATGGCGCGTCACCGCATCATTGACCGTGGCAAAGGCCACCGCCCCAACAGCAAGCGATGAATAGCTATTGAAATCATTGGTTCCCGGGCGGATCACCATCAACACCCCACAAAACCCAATCACAACCGCGCTCCAGCGCCGCCATCCGACCACTTCACCCAGAAATATCGCCGCCACCACAATCAGCGATAAAGGCACGATTTGCATAATGGCTGAAACATTGGCAATTGGCATATGGGCAAGCGCCGTCAAAAAACAGCTGGCCATGCCAATTTGCGCCGCCGCGCGGATCGACAAAAGGCCAAAATCAGCCATACTTAGCCGAACCAATAGGCAATTGCGGTACCATGCGAGGCCAGCAATGATCGGCACTGCCACTGTGCCGCGCAGAAACATCGCCTGAAACACCGACATATCAACAAACAGAAATTTCATAAAAACGTCATTTGTGACAAACGCAAAACGCGCAATTGTCATCAAAATGGCGCCCTTAATGTTGGCAGATACCATCAAAAGACCCAGTTACCTCGTTAACGCGGCTCATTAAGCCGCGCAATCGGCGTTAGGGCAATAGCTTTTCGATATAGCGCGGCAGGCTGAAGGCGGCCTTGTGAACCAATGGCGTGTAATAACCAAGATCAAGACCAGCCGCGTCAAGACGCTTGGTCAGAACGGCAACATCGACATCTCTTGCTTTGCTGCTGTCACTGCCCCAGCCAAAGGCCATTGGGCCACCTGCATAGGTTGGTATGCTGGCAATATAGCATCCCCAATCGGCAAAAAGCTGTTGAAAGGCGCGCATCGTGCCGGTCAATTCGCTTGGCTGCATGAACGGAACGCCATTTTGCGTTACCAGAACCCCATCTTTCGCAAGCCGGCGTTTGGCATGGCCATAAAAACTATCGGTGAACAGCACTTCGCCCGGCCCAACAGGATCGGTTGAATCAATGATAATGACGTCAAACTCATCGGTTGATGTTGCCATGAAATCGGCACCATCGGCGATCACCAGATCAAGACGCGGATCATCAAATGCGCCATTTGACAGACTTGGCAGATAGGTTTTTGAAAAGGCAACAACGCCTTCGTCAATTTCGACCATCGTGACTTTTTCAACCGATTTATGGCGTAATACTTCACGCGCCATACCGCCGTCACCACCACCAATAATCAAAATACGGGTTGCATTGCCATGCGCCAAAATCGGAACATGGGTCAACATTTCGTGATAGATAAATTCATCACCTTGGGTTGTTTGCACAACGCCATCAAGCGTCAGCACCCTTCCAAAGCGGTCATTTTCAAAGACCTGAATATGCTGCAAGCTGCTGTTATTGTCATAAAGGACTTTGGTCACGCCAAGCGATTGTGCATAGTCAACATGCAATGTTTCGGTAAAACGCTCGCTCATAGCATACCCTCAACAACGCCGTCGCCGCGAAGCAATTCACGAACCCGAACATCAGCTGTTTCAAACATTTCCGCCAAAACGCCAACTGCATTCCATGGCTGTGCATCGCCACACATGAACACATCAAAGGCGGCATAGCCAATTTCCGGCCATGTATGAACCGAAATATGGCTTTCGGCCAAAACGGCAACGCCGGAAACGCCTTGCGGGCTGAATTTATGCGTATGAATATGCAGCAAGGTTGCGCCACATTCATCAACACAGCGCCGGAATGCTGATTGAATCAAATCTTCATTATCAAGACCGGTACCATTAACCACCTCGATGATAAGATGTGTACCGGCAAAGATTTTGCCATCACGGCGGATAAAATGATCATCGCGCGCTTCATCGCTGACGAGTTTTAGCCCATGATATGCTTGATCAGAATCGTTGTGACGCGCAGCATCATTGCCGCTGTCGAAATCTTCCGCTTGGGTGCCCGTTGCCAGACCTATCCCCAGTTGGAAAAGGTTGGCGTTATCCATGACGCACCCCTTTCGGAACCAGTAGATGAACCAGCAATGCCTTAGCACCCCCCGCA
>JAFMNI010000142.1 GCA_017859295.1 Candidatus Puniceispirillum sp.
ATAGCGACCATAAATTATTCACCGCTGATTGTGATGTGATGCGCCAGCGTTTGTTTTAGTGGGCAAGCGCGCCTTACGTTGCGCGGCCTTCGGCAGTGGCATAGATAAGCGCCTCGATAAACAAATCCTTATTCGATGATAATGGCACCAGCTTTATATCCTCTTCAAGATGAAGATCAATTTTGGTGGCACCGGCGCTTTTGGCGCGTGCTTCGGCAAGCTGTTTGGCGGCAATCCGTGCGGCGGCAAGCGCGTCGTCAAGGCTGGATTTATCAATCGGGCCATCAGCAAGATGAATGCGGAATTTTGTTTCAGCAGGCTGGGTGATAGACACCATCACCCGTTGGCGAACCGATCCGGCCGCTGCGCCAACCGCGCCAGCAACATCGGCATGATCAGGAACCGTCAGCGCAACCCCCACCACGTTGGCGATTGGCGGATAATGGGTGGCGGCCGATGCGCCAAGCGCAATGAGGCCGGTATTTAATTTCACCCCAACCGAGACAAGCTGGTCGTTGCTGGCCGGTGTTTTGCGAAATGATTGTGCGAGCAGCGGGTTGCTGGAAACCGCCGCTTCGCCGCCGCCTTCATGCGCCAAGGCCGCATCCATCAAGGCCAAAGCCGACCGCCGGTGCAATTCGTCAAGCGTCATTTCGGCAAGATCCAGCGGCGTTGCCGCAATTGCAATGCCGGCACCATTACGCTGGCGTGCCATTAATTTTGCGCCAAGCATGGCGGCCTCTTCGTCAAATTCGGTAAAGGCACCGGTGACATGCGCCGCATCGGTGGGGGTAAAGCTGGACAGGCCAAGAAGCCCGCGGCTGATCAAACGGTCAACCGCGCCAAGCGCCAATTGCGTTGCCGCCAATTCAGCAACCGGTGCGGGGCCAGCGGCAATGGCCTTTTCGGCAAGCCTGATTTCCGACCGCGTAAGCCATTGCGGAACGCCATCAGGCATGATCGGAAAGACGAACCGTGCATCTGTTGCCATTGGCACGGCAAGATCAAGCTGGCGCGAAAGATGGTCTTTTAATGTTGGCCAGCGCAGCGCCAGCAAAGACAATGGCGTCGCCCGTCTTGGGCCAAGGCTAAGCCCGCCCGTTCTGCCGCGCAAAATTGGCGTGACCTCGCTGTCGCCGCCAAGCCCGCAGGTTCGTATCTCGGCGGCCTCGACCATGGTTTGCCAGCCGCCAACAAAGGCACCGTCTTTTTTTAAACGCGGCGTGCCATTATGCAAAAAGGCAATATCGGTTGTGGTGCCACCAATATCGGCAATCAAGGCTGATTTAGCACCAGCCAGAAACGCCGCGCCCGACAGGCTGGCGGCCGGACCTGACAAAACGGTTTCAACCGGACGCGACAGGGCAAAATCGGCATGAAGCAGCGAGCCATCACCCTTGACCACCATCAATGGGCAGGTCAGGCCTTGTTGTGACATAATGTTTTGCGTGGCGGTAATCAGCCGTTCCAGAAGATTGATCAGGCGGGCATTCAACACCGCGGTCAGGGCGCGTCGTGGCCCGCCAAGCGATGACGATAATTCATGGCTGCAAGTGATGGGAAGGCCGGTTATTTCGCGAAGCAAATCGCGGGTTTCGGTCTCGTGAAGCGGGTTTCGCGTGGCAAAATGACCAGCAACCGCAAAGGCCGAAACCTCGGATTTCAGCTTGTTTGCAGCGGCATCTAGCGCGGCAATGTCCAATGGTGCCTGAATGCCGCCATCGGGGCGATGGCCGCCATTGATGAAATAAACCGGATCCTGTCCAAGGGCGCGCGCCAGATCGGCGCGTTCAAGCGCGGCCTCGTCAAATCCGATCAAAAACAGGCCAACACGCCCGCCAACACCCTCGACAACAGCGTTGGTGGCAAGCGTTGTTGACAGTGACACCATTTTGATATCATCCGGCGTGCCGTCAAAATCGGCAAGAATTTTGGCAATGGCACCGCCAAGACCAACCGACAAATCATCGCGTGTGGTCAGTGCCTTGCCAGTTGCCAAGACAACACCGCGATCAACATCAAGAAGCGCCGCATCAGTGTAGGTGCCGCCGGTATCAAGGCCGATTACAAGTGACATGCGATTATTCCTTTTGGTTTGGTGCCAGATCGCAAATTACGCCGGCCACCATAAAATGCGACTATCCCGTTGGCGCATGTTTGGCAAAAAATGCCAAAATCCAGCTTGCAACCAATTTGCCATCATGCGGTGTGGCAAGTGATTGACGCGCTTCATTGACGCAATCGGTGCCGGCTCGATCAACCAGCAGGTTAGAAAGCGCATCGGTATAGTCAGCGTCAAATTCGGGATGACCCTGAATGGCAAAAACATCATCTCCAATGACAAAAGCCGCATTTGTGCAATGGTCAGCGCTGGCAATGCGCCGCGCCCCATCGGGAAGGCTGGTCACCTGATCTTGATGAACATGAATCAGATTGATTTTGTCACGGCTTGTTTCAATCCAGTCCGGAAGGTCGGTTAAGGCCAGTTCCTTGACGCCAAGACCCCAGCCCTTATCCCATTTGCGGGCATGACCGCCAAGCGCATGCGCAATGATCTGATGGCCAAAACAAACGCCCGCCAGCGGCTTTTTGGCAGCATAGATCTGGCGCAGAAAATCCATTAATTTTGGAATGAATGGCGCATCGTCATAAACACCATAGGCGGAACCCGAAACAAGATAGCCGTCATAATCGTCAATTTGCGCCGGAAACACGTCATCGACCACGGCCAATGTGGTAAAGCGGAAATTTTTGCCAAGCGGAAGGCTGGCAAAAAGATCGCTGAACATATCATTATAATCATGAAAGCGCTGGGGCATTGCCTTGTTGGTATGACCGGCCAAAAGAATTGCGATATGCATATGTGATGCTTCCTATCTATGCGCAGGGCTCGTTTATCCGTGGCACTAAAATGCTAACCCAAAACAACCTATGATCCCAAAACGACTTATAATCCGGAAAAGGCTAGTGATCCAGCGGCTTTATATCTGTCTTAACAACGGCAGTTTCTTTTTTTAATTCGGCCAGAACGAATAGCCGCAAGGCCGAAGACAGCCCGCCATCACGTTTACGGTCAATCTTTTGCACAAGGCTGGCAAGCGATTGCCCGCGACTGGCTGCAATATCTTGCAGCATGTCCCAAAAAGGCTGTTCCAATGACACGCTTGTCCGGTGTCCGTGAATGGTCATGGATCGCTTGATCATCATCGTAATATCATGCGCTTTGAAGATTGTTTTTGGCAAACCCGTTTTTGGCAAAGGCATTTGGCAATGTGGCCGTGGCCAAGATTTGTGATGCCGCCAATGACGATTGATGCTAGCGGCGGAAAGCGCCAATCAGTTCGAGATGATTGCTGAATGAGAATTGATCAATGACCTGAATCCATTCAAGCTGAAACCCACTTTCTGTCAAAATGGCCGCATCCCGCGCAAAACTTGCCGGATTGCATGACACCATAGCGATTGTTGCAATGCCCGATTGCGCCAGCATCTGGCATTGTGCAGCAGCGCCGCTTCGCGGCGGGTCAAGAATGGCCATGTCAAAGCCTTCCAGCTCGTCAGGCATTAATGGCGCGTCAAACAAATTGCGGCTGGCGGTCTTTACTCGCCCGCCAATGCCTGCAGCATCAACGCCAAATTTCAACGCCGCAAGGGCGTCTTCGCTTTGTTCGACCGCCAGAAGATTGGTGATATTATCCAGCAGCGGCAGGCTAAGCGTCCCGCATCCGGCAAAAAGATCGACAATCTGGCGCGCTGATCCCGCGATTTCAGCAATGGCATTTTGTAACATAGCCTCGCCATCACGGGTCGCTTGCAGAAAAGCACCCGGAGGCGGTGAAACGCCGATTTTGCCAAATTGAACCACAGGAATTTCAGGGGCGAAAAGCGTCATCGGACTGCCATGATCAGTAACTGACAGCCTTGCCAATCTTATGCTTGCCGCCCAATCGCCCAATTTGGCAAGCATATCCGGACTCCAAGGCTGCGCCCCTGAAATTGGCTCAATGTAAAGACAGATATTGCTGTCTTTTTCATTGCCGGTGCTGCGGTCAAGAAGGTTGGCATGTGCATCTGCAGCAAAGCCAGCGGGAAGATGGGCGCTGGCAAAGTCCTGCAAGGCGTCTTGCAGAGCCAACAGGTTTGGGTGAAGAACAGCGCAGCCGTCAGGGCTGACAATATGTTGACCCATATGTTCGCGAAAACCGACAATCGCCCCATCAGCAATACATTTCAAATGGAAGCTGGCGCGTCTTCGGCTTTTTAGCGGCGAGCTGTAAAGCGGCCTTATCGTGCCAGCCTTGATTTTGGCACGATCAAGGAAATTGGCAACAAGGGCGCTTTTCCAGTTGCTGATTTCGGTTTCATCCCAATGCTGGAACCGGCAGCCGCCACATGCTGGAAAGGCATCGCAGCGCGGTGAATGGCGATCGGGTGATGGCGTATATAGCTCGATAATGCGCGCCTTGATGCCTTGTGACGTCAGCGAGAGCGGCTGAACCAACAAGCGTTCGCCCGGAAGGCTGGCCGGAACAAATACATCATGTTCGGCTTCGCTGTAATTATGGGTGTAAAGCGCTTTGGCAATGCCATCGCCGCGCCCGCCAATATGGCTGATTGTCACCTCGATTGGCGGCGCATTGCG
>JAFMNI010000014.1 GCA_017859295.1 Candidatus Puniceispirillum sp.
TTAAAATTGCTGTTCTCGCAGCTTTGGAACCGGATCAATGGCGACAAGCCTGTTGATCTGATTTACCAGAATTTGAAATTGCGGCTTCAACCGCGTCAAAACACCATCGAATCCAAAATCATGTTCAGTGCAAAACAACGCGAAGGCGCCGAATTAGCGCTGATCAAGCGTCATTTGGCCGATGGCGGCGTTTTTGTCGATATTGGATCCAATATCGGATATTACGCGTTGAATGTTGCGCTGATGAGTGCTGGCAAGATCATCGCAATTGAACCAAATCCGCCCGTTCTGGCGCGGCTGCGCGACAATATTGCGCTCAATGATTTGCAATCAAAAATCACCGTTCATGATGTTGCCATTGGGGCCACAAAAGGCATCGCGCATCTAAGCATTTCAGACAATGATTTTGGCAGCAGCTCAATCGTCAATAAGCGCGTTGGCAAAACGCATATCGATGTTGAGGTTTTGCCGCTTGTTGAAATCTTGAACATCAATGACATAGCCCGTGCCGATGTGATCAAGATCGATATTGAAGGTATGGAAGATCGCGCCCTTTTTCCCTATTTTGAAAATATTGCCAAAGCGCAATATCCAAAATTGATTGTGATGGAAGATGGCATTAACGAACAATGGGAACGCGACATTCTAAGCTGGCTATTGGCCAATGGCTATCATGCTGCGGCGCGCACCCGTGGCAATATCATGCTTGAGCGCAATGGCTAGCCACGTAATTTAAGCCAAATTCCCATTGCCGATCAAACACGCCGATCAAACACGCCAGTCAAACACGCCACTCAATCACGCAGGGCGGGCAGGCCAACACCGGTTGAGTCAAAACCGCCATCAACCGCCAATGTCTGGCCCGTAATATAGCTTGCATTTTCCGAACCAAGAAACACAATCGCCTCGGCAATTTCGGCCTCACTGCCATAGCGGTTCAGCGGGATCGCATCATGATAAGCATCAATAATCGCCTGACTATGAACCGCAATTGCCAATTTCGTAAGCACCGGGCCAGGTGCCACGCAATTCACCCGAATGCCAAATTCACCCATTTCGGCCGCAAATTGCTGGGTTAGATGGATCACACCAGCCTTTGACGTGCCATAGGCAACGCGCAATGTTGATGCGCGCAATCCGGAAATCGAAGCAATATTAACAATGCTGCCACGGCTTTGTTTTAGCGCGGCAAGAACCGCCCGCGAACAAAGATAAACACCGTCAAGATTGGTTGCCATAACAGTGCGCCAACGCGCAAAGCTGGTATCTTCAATCGAGCAAAAATCGGCAACGCCCGCATTATTGACAAGACAATCAATCCGCCCTGAAACCGCCAGAACCGCAGCAACCATTTCGTCAACAGCCGCAGGGTCAGACACATCACAAACAAAGGCCGTGCCGCCAGCAAGTGACGCCGCCGCCGCATCAAGCGCGTCTTCATCGCGATCAACCATCGCCACCTGATAGCCCTGATCGACAAAAAGCCGCGCCGTGGCAAGTCCAATGCCGCGGGCTGCACCTGTTACAATTGCCATTTTCATCAGCTCTATCTCCAAAGGTTATGTTGGCTCGTTGGCGATCTCCGAAAAGATCAATCTTGATCAAGATCAGTTTTGATCAAGATCAGCTTTACTAAAGGCCGGTAGGGTCGGCTTATCAGTAAAAATATTAGCCAATTCACTGTCTCTGATTGACGCCAGCTTGACAAGCTGGATTGATAGAGAACCGGCACAGCGCAAAAACGAGGGTAAAATGAAGTTAAAGCTGCATCATATAAATTTATCGACAAATAATGTTGCTGGTATGGATCAATTCTACCGCGATGTTTTGGGGCTGAAAACCGAAACCGAAGGATTGCCGGTTCTGGAAAAGAAAAAGGGCTATGATGGTGATGTTGCCTTTGTTTCAGACGGCCATATCCAAACGCATCTGGCGCAAAAGGATTTGCAAGTCGGATTTCGCACCGGCCATATCGTCAACCCGCTTGAACGCGGTCACATTGCCTATCGCACCGATGATTTAGCCGCTTTCAAAGCGCATCTCGAGGAAAAGGGCATTGCCTATTCTGATTGGGGCGAAACCGCGGTTGCGGGCTGGCAGCAGATTTTCTTTTATGACCCAGATGGTAACATTATCGAAGTGCATGAAATCACGCGCTAAAGGCACAATGCTGCACCGCTGAAAGGACATGATCATGCCCCGCCTTCATGCCCCCGAAACAAGATGGTTTGACGATTTTGCCATTGGCGAAACTTTCTATATTCCATCACGAACAATGACGGATGCGCTGTTTGCAGCATTCCAATTGGCATCGGGCGACAATGACCCAATCCATTATGATATCGAATTCTGCAAAGAACGTGGCCATCCAGCAATGTTGGCGCATGGCCTGCAGGTTTTTATCCAGACCGCCGCCGGGGCGGGTAATTTTCCCCAGCAAACAGCCGATAGCCTTGTTGCGCTTTTATCTTTTTCCGGCGAAATGCATCACCCGCTTTATGCTGGTGATACCGCCTATCCGGGGTTGGAAATCGTCAAATTAACGCCGCAGCGCACCACCGGCATTATCGAAATGCGGGCAATTGTGTTGAACCAACATGACCAGCTTATCATGGAAGGAACGCATCGCTATCTGGTAAAAAAAATCCAGCCGGTTGATGATGAGTCATTGTGAGGGAAATTTGCGCCTAGCACCCCTAGTCGGCGAAAACCGCAAAGCCAAGCCCAATCGATGCGCCAAAAAGCGAATGCATCATCAAGGCCAATGCGCAAACCAGTGGCGGATTTGGCGTTAAACGCGCCAACATGCCTTTGCCAAGACAAGGCAGAAAAAAGAACCAAGGCACCACCACGCTTATCACGCCAAAAATCAAGCCATCAATCAACCCTGCCTGCAAAATAGTGGCATGCATAAGCCACGCATAAACGGCCGCATACCCAATCGCGACGCTGTAATGAACAAGCCAGCCAACCGCCAATTCATTTTTCCGTTCAGCTTGAGATTCGAGGTCACGGGCGATTAACTGACCACTGGTCATTAAACCAAGGCTCCATCGCCCTACCATCGCCCAGTTGCTTGGCGGAATCGCTGTCATCTTTTGAAACACACGCTGCCAGAGATCAAAAATAGCACAGGCAACAACGCCAACAGTTAGAATTTGAATAACAAGCATTTCAGATATGACTCACTGACGAAAACAGGTAATCGTGCGATCGCCAAACAGGCAAAAACGGTGAAATTTTATGTTTGCCCAGAAACTAGCATTCGTCAATCGCTGATCAATCATCATCGCGGCCAAACAAATCTATTGCCACAGACTAACTGCCGCAAATATACCGCTAAGGGTTGATCGGCATCCTTGGCTCGGGTTAGGCTTGGGGTCATAGCTTTTCATTTGGCAAGTCGTTTTTCGCAAGTCGCTTTGCCCTTTTCATCGCACCGAGGCTCATTACCATGCCACATAGAACCATTTTTCACGAAAATGAGGAAGACACCACCCTTGGCGGGCGCATCTCAATGGCACGCGAGGCATCGGGATTAAGTGTTGCCGATGTTGTCAAACGCCTTGGCGTGCGGGCAAACACCTATGAAGCATGGGAAGCAGACCGATCTGAACCACGGGCAAACAAGCTTGTTGCGCTTGCTGGTATTTTGAATATCTCACCGCCTTATTTGCTAAGCGGGCTTGGCAAGCAGCCGCCAAAATCAGCCCTGCCTGAACGCCAGATCACCCAGTTAAAAGCGCAGGTTGAACAGCTCGAACAAAGCCTGAAAACAGCTACCGCCAGCCTTCGCCAAATCAAAAAGGTGGTTAACAAAATGAAATAACCATTTTGCCATGATTGCGCGCAGCGGCGATGATACATCCGCCCTTTTTTTGAATGAAAGCCGCGATATTACTGGTAAATGAGCGCGACAAATTCGCCAAAACTACTGACAGGCCGCATTATCATATTGCTGATAATGGGCAAAATGCTCTAGCTTGGCGTCTTCAGATTTACTGTTGATGATAAAGGATCGAAAGACATTATGGATATTGCAGGTAAAAAAGCCATCGTTCTTGGCGGCACATCAGGTATTGGCCTTGCGACAAGCCTTATGCTTGTTGAAAAAGGTGCAGATGTTGTTGCGGTAAGCCGTGACCCAAGCAAAGCTGGTGATGTTCCGGCCGGCATTCGCCTTGCCGCGCTAGACAGTCGCGACAGTGAGGCGGTTGAAGCCTTTTTCAATGCTGAAGGCGATATCGACATTCTGGTCAATTCAGCCACCGGCGGTTCACGCGCCTTTGGCCCATTCATGGAAATGGATATGAAAGGCTTTCAAGGCTCGTTTGACAAGCTATGGGGCTATGCCAATGTTCTGCGCTATGGCGCATCGCATGTTCGCGATCATGGAAGCATCGTTCTTGTCAGCGGCAGCCCTGCCCGCAAACCAAAGCCCGGGCAGATTGCCCTATCGGCTGTTGGTGGCGCGGTTGAAGCCTTGGCGCGTGCCATTGCCGCCGAAATCGCACCAAAGCGGGTGAATGTGGTTTCACCGGGCATTATCGACACACCAATGGTGGCGTTGAGCGGTGAGGATCGCGCCAAACATTACCAGAATGTCACAAAGACCCATCTGGTGGACCGCGCGGGTCACCCTGCCGAAGTGGCACAAGCCATTATCTTTGCGATCGAGAATGATTTTATCACTGGCACCACAATTGACGTTGATGGTGGCTGGCTCGTCGCACAATAGGCCGCCACAAACAAAACAAAAATTGTTCCAACGCCACGCCCCATTATAAAAAAGGTCATTCATCATGGATAGGCAAAAATGGCTTGAATGGACGGGTGTTGGAACAGCAATTCTATATTCAATGCTGATTGCGTTAAATATCGGCGCGGAATTTATCGGCTTCCTGCTTTTGTTTCTGTCGGCAGGTTTGATTGGCCTATGGGCCTATTTTGGCAAGCACCGTGGCATCATGCTTCTTCAGCTATTTTACGCTACAGCAGGGCTAATTGGCATGTTTCGCTGGTTTTAATTGAAAAAATCAGGCCGAGCGCCCTTGGCTTGCCATGATCAAAACATTACAATTCTCTAATGTTAATAGTCTGAGACTGGCTGGCACTGTTGCGTGTATTTTCCGGCATTTTATCTAATTTTGATTCACTACGAGACTTACAAAGACCCCATGAACCAGCATTTTTCAAAATTATTCTTGCATTGGTTTGGACTTATTTTTCTTGCCTATCTTGGCTTGATCACGGTTCAACATCTGGTGATCATGCCAATTGAAACAATCATGGTGGAACGCAATGTTGCTGTCGTCAGCCTTTTGTACCTACCCCATGCGGTAAGGGTGCTAGGAGCATGGATGGTTGGGCCAAAATCGATTTTGGCGCTTATTCCCGCTTCGATCTGCGTCTATTTTGTAACGCGCCCCGACACTGGCCCCTTGACCCAGGCAGATTTTATCATTCCGATGGTTGGCGCATTATGCGCACCGGTTGCGTTCGAATTGATGCGTTTTGTCCGAATTGATGTTTACCCGAAATCAACTGGCGTGATTAGCTGGCGAACGCTGGTTTTTGCCGGACTTTTAAGTTCGATTATCAACTCCTTTTTCTCAACCCTATTTCTTGAAGGTCGGTTTCCGATTGAGGATACTTTTGATGTAATAACGCGTTTCATTATTGGCGATGTTATGGGACTTGTGATAGTCTTATTACTATTAGTTGGAGTGCTAAAAGCGTTCAGGAGATTTACAAGTGTCTAGCCGCCTTGTGTTTGCACGACTGCTTGAAACCATTACGGATATGGAAAAAGACGTTGGCTTGGCTGATTTCACCGCAAATGAACAGCATGTCTATGCAGCCGTTGTACTGCTATCAAATGACACCAACGAACCAGTATCAATCCATGATATTCGATCACATTATCTTGTTCGCAACATTCCGATGCCAACGGTTTACCGGTCATTCAACCGGCTGATTAGCGCGGAAAAGATCATCCATATTGGTGGCGAGCGGTCAGGGCTTTATGCCATCACCACCTAGCGGTATGTAACAGCTTTTATTGGGTCATATCCCCAATGGATCATCTTCTGATCAGTGGCTTTGATCGGTGCTTGATCATGTCAAAATCGTAAAAATGCCGATCGTTAAAACAGTGCCCATAATGACACCTGCCATGGTCCACATCGCGACCGATGGCATCTTCCCTTTTTGGGTCTGCGGCTTGGCAAACAATGCCTGATCGGTAAAAGCCTGAATTTCGGCTTCATTCAGCGATGTTGATTGTCGCATCAAATATCCCCATAAGCATTATATGGCCGATAGGGCTATCCCCGCCCCATCCAACTATTAGAATGGGGCCGGTTAATTCTTTTTTCCAAATCAATGCCGTATGATTGCCGGATAATTGCGCCTTGCGGTTCTATTCCGGATTGAACATCAGACAGTTCAGTCAATTGGCGTCATGACATAACCGATAACCGGAAAATGTACTGCAATATCACCAACCTGTTCGTGGCTACGGTCAATCGAAATGCGTATGCCATCGCAATAGCGAAGCCTGCCAACAACATCAGGATCGGCAGTTTCGCCTTTTGGCCGGATCATCACACTCTGGCCGATGGCAAGACTCCTGGCACTGTCAATAATGCCGATTGGCGATTGCGGCTTGGCGGCCTTGGCAATGGCAAGCGCGGCCTCGGCGTTCAAATCTTGCGGCTGGCCATCACCAAGCTGGTCAAGCGCAGCTTCAAGCGCGCATAAAGCCGGGTAATTTGCCAGCAACGCCGCACCGCCATCCCATCGTCCACGCAGGAACCAGCAAATATAGCCAATCGCGGCATCGCCATAACAAGGCTGATGCCCCGCAAGATAAACACCATTAGTTGCGCCAAGATGCGCCTCAACAAACCCAAGTGACGCCCGCAATTCATGCATCACCGATGGCAGAGCTGCCCGCAGGCTGGCTTCGGTCCAGTTCGGCTCAAAATACAGCGATCCGCGATCACGAATAAACTCTTCAGGCACCTTGCCAAGCGCATGCGTTAGAACAAGCCTTACCGACAAATCAAAAAGCGTGGTCTCGGCCCAATTGCTGATCATCATGGCCATGCCATAAGTTTGATCGGGAAACAGACGGTGCGGCGCGGCTGATTGATCAATGGCTTGTGCAATATTCTGGCTGTCACAATAAATGTCAGCCCCAATCTGCAACACTGGCGTTCGCCGATAACCAGCGGTTAGCGGCACCAAAAGCGGCTTTGGCGGCAAACGTGGAATTTCTACCGACTGCCAGCTAGCACCAGCAATGCCGAGCGCCATTCGCACCTTATGCGCAACCGGCGATTGCGGGTAATGATGAAGGATCAGTGATGTCATCTCGGCTTATCCCTTTCGGGTTAGATATGTGATGGCAGAAACCTGCCTTATGATCGGTCAAACCTAACGCAAAGTCTCAAGAAATACATCTTTTTAGACCGCATGTCGCAAAGCAAAAATTTGCGCTTTGTATTGCCTAAACTTTATGTTTTACTCCGGCTGATCGAAAGATATTTCCAGTCCCAAAAAATAAAATTTGCGTTGCCGCTAGCGCAACATCTTAGTGAAAATGAGCCAGAAAGAGTGCTGCTCCCATGTCGATAAACCAAAAAATTGTGAATGATTTTATCAAGAATAAAATCGAATTTGTGACCACCGTACCATGTAAACAGCTAGCTGGCGTCATTGACGAGATCGAAGCTTCGAAAGACATTTATCACATTCCATCAAATAAGGAAGATGAAGGGATGGGGCTTTGCGCTGGTGCTTATATGGGCGGCAAGCGCTCGGCGATCATTATGCAGAATACAGCGATTGGCGTCACCATCAACACGCTGGTGACTTTGATCCAATATTACAATATTCCGCTGCCGATGCTGATCAGCTATCGCGGTGAAATTGGCGAGCCTGTTGCCTGTCAGGTCGAAATGGCGGTTCATACAAAGGCATTGTTGAACCAGTTGAATATCCCAACCTACCATTTCCATAAACAAAGCGACGCTGACGAGCTGGACGCTATTTTAAACCACAGCTTTATGGCGAAAAAGCCTGTTGCCATTCTTACCGATGCCAGCTTTTGGCAGGGAGCATAACCGATGATTAGAAGCGACGTTCTAAAAACACTGATCCCAATGATTTCTGATCAATTGGTCGTCTCTAACATTGGCTTGCCATCCCAAGAATTGCATCTACTTGATGACCAGCCAACCAATTTCTACATGCTTGGCACAATGGGGCTTTCTTCATCAATCGGCCTTGGCCTTGCCCTAGCGCAAAAAGCCAAGGTGATTGCGATTGATGGCGATGGTTCGGTTCTGACCAATTTTGGGACATTGCCAACAATTGCCAATAACCCGGCTGATAATTTCATCCTGCTGATTATCGATAATGGCAGCTATGGCTCAACCGGTGATCAGCCAACCTATGCTGGCATGAAAACATCGCTTGCCAAAGTTGCCGAGGCTTGCGGTTGTGACAATGTTGTTGAATGTTCGGCCGAAGATACCGCAGCGGCGGTTCAAGCGGCGCTTGACGGTGACAAGATGACCATCATTGTCAGCAAATGCGAGTCAGGCAATATCAAGGTACCTGTCATTGACATGGATGCACCGGTTATCCGCCATCGCTTTATGGCCGAAGTCAGCCGGCTTAACGCATAAAAATGACCGATCAGCCCGCCAGCATAAAATGCCAACCAAAGCAGTCTTTACGTCATTGTTTCATGGTGGTTTTGCGGTTTGGAAAACTGGCGGCGCTTTTATCTATTTTGCTTTTGGCGGTCAATCTGCCAGTGCGGGCTGATGATGGCCGGTTTGACGGCACGGTTATTTTCCTGCGTCATGCCTTGGCACCTGGCAATGGTGATCCAGCCAATTTCAATCTGAAGGATTGCGCAACCCAGCGCAATCTTGACGAGACCGGACGCATGCAGGCACGCGGCATTGGCAAACGCATCGCCGCGGCCAATCTTGATCTTGCAGGTGTTTATTCCAGCGAATGGTGCCGCTGTCTTGAAACCGCGCTTTTGCTGGATCTAGGCCCAGTCACCCCGTTTAGCGGGCTGAATTCATTTTATGAGAACCATGCCCCGCGCGATGCAACCTTGGCCAAGCTTCAAGCCAAGCTGGACAGCCTGCCCCGTGATGGCGCACCAGTCATTATGGTGACACATTATGTAACCATTCAGGCCATCACCAATATAGCCGTACCTTCAGGCGGTGCGGTTCTGTTTGATCTTGCCACAGGCTATGCACGCGAATTGTCGTTATTGGCTTTTTCCCCTGCCGACTAACATTTTCCAATTGGCATTTGCCTGCGCCTAGCTGGCCGAGCGATCTGCCGCGCCGGTGGCAACTTCTTTGACCCGCCGGATGGCAGCCCAGACCAAAAAGGCAATTACCGGCACCGACATGGCCTTGATATAGGTCAATGACAGCCCCCATTCGGCAATTGGCAGGCTGACAGCAACATAGCCAACAAGCCCAACCCCGTAATAGGTAACCGCAGCAATCGACAGGCGTTCAACCATCTGCTGAAGCCGAAGCTGATGCTTGGCGCGTTCATCCATTGATTTCAGCAAATCCCGATTTTGGCGTTGAATGACCAATTCGGTTTGGGTGCGCAGCAATTCACCAGCGCGGCTGATCCGCCGTGACAGGCTCGCAAGCCGCTCAGAAAACGCCGAACAGCTTTGCATCGCGGGTGCCATACGCCGATCAAGAAAACCGCGAACACCCTGAAAACCCGATAAGCGCGTCATCTGCATCCGGTCAAGACGCGACGTCAGAATATTCAGATAGGCCGTTGTCGCCGCCAACCGGTAAGAGGTTTTGGAATAGATGTCTTCCACTTCGGCAGCCTGTGACGACAAAACCGACAACAAGGCCTGAACCTTGCCATCGGGAAGCTTGATCTGCTCGGCGAGGTCATTGGTCAATGTGCTGACAACATCTTCGATTAGGCCAAGCCGTCCCGAATATTCCTTGACCGTTGCCAAGCCCAGCAATGCCAATAATCGGTAGGTTTCAACCTCGACAACACGTTGCACAACGCGCCCCATGCGGGTCGCCTCAATCGCATGGTTGAAAATCACCACCCGCGAAAAACCGGCATCATCAATATCAAACGCAAAATGCACCTGTGCGGCATCATCACTGAACTGGTTTGCCGCCACCACACGGCTTTGCAAAATCTCCAGCATGCGTGCCTGATCCAGACCGCGCAGTGGCTTGCCGCCAACCTCGACCCAGATTGCATGAAACAGCGGGGCTGGCGCATTCCGCGCCCAGGAAAACGGCATATGCTCAAGCGCTGTTTCATCAAACGCGTTGGCGGCGAGGCCATTTTTCGCCCGCAAGCTTTTTTCGACAAAGCTGATTGACAGAAATTCAGTGTGGCGTTCGATGCGAAGTGCATAGCCAGCCATGTCATGGCGACAGAATTTTTCGCCTGTATCAATTGGGGCTAGGCCTTCGGTAGATAGGAATTTATTGATATAGGCAAGAATTTTGCTGTCATCACCGCCAACCAGAAAAACAAAGCGGATAAACCGGCCTGCACCATCGAAATCGTGAAAGGCACGCGCATGTAACTCGTCTGATAAAACGCGGCGAAGGGCATATTCCTGCATACGAAAAAATCCTAAAAACCAATGTCCCTGTCTCAGACTGCGTTTTTCGGCGCAAACTGTCCAGCCCCAAAGCCCGAACCTGCGGCGAAATGCGCCATCGCTATCAGGCCATCCGCAAAACAATAACCCCGCTGAAAATCATCAAGATGATGCCGGCTTTAAACCATGTCATTTTTTCTTTTAAGAACAGAACACCAAGCGCCACCGCAAACAGAACCGAGGTTTCGCGAAGCGATGACACCACCGCAACAGGCGCCGACAGACAGGCCCAAAGCACCGCAACATAGGCAAAATAAGACGCCGCCCCGCCAATCACAAAGGTGCGGGGCGCATCGCGATACATGCGCGTCAAAACCGTTGGATGAAACCGTGCCAGATACAGTCCCAATAAAACCGCATTGGCCGTGGTCGATGCGCCATAATAGCTGATCGCGCTTTGCGTCAGGCGCGTGCCAGTTGCATCAACGATCGAATAGCTGGCGATAAAACAGCCCGTAATCACCGCCAAAACAATCCCGGTAATGCCAACCGCCTTGTTGCGATATTGAACAATGCCATAGGTCATGATCGCCCCCGACACCATGATCACGCCAATCACCTCCATTGGTTTTAAAACACCCGGAACACTGATCATGGTAAACAAGGTAATCAACAGCGGCGATGCCCCGCGGGCAACCGGATAAATCTGCGTCAGCTCGCCAAAACGATAAGCATTTAACAAAAATACCTGATAGCCAAGATGTAGCACCGCACTTGCCATCACATAAGGCCATGCGCCTTCAGGCGGCAAGCCAGCATAGAAAAGGCCGATAAAAGCCAGCGGCAGATGGCCAAACATAACCGCCGCCATGCCAAGCGCCTTGTCATGCGTACCACGAACCAGAAAATTCCAAAAGGCGTGCAAAAAGGCCGCGCCAAGCACCACAAGAACAATGCTGATGTCCATAAACAGCCCAACCTTCTGTCTTTTGCGCCCGCGCCCGTTATTGGGATAACAACGCGTCAAACACCATCACGCCGGAAATATCAGCGTAAATCTAGCACATAAAGTCAGCGGGAAAAGCGAAATAGGCCGGTCAGATAATCACTTGGCAAGTGCGGTTTCAATGGCCTTGCGAAGACGGCCACTTTTCGGGCCAGTGGTCGAGGCAAACCAATCAACCAAATCACCATTGCCATCAATCACATGTTTATGAAAATTCCAGCGCGGCACGGCAAGGCCGCCATGCGCATCGGCAATCCATTTATAATAGGGGTGCGCGTTTGGGCCTTTGACATGAACAATATCGGCCATTGGGAAATCAATACCGTAATTCAACGTGCAGAATTCCTTGACCTGTTTGGCATCATCCAATTCCTGCCCGCCAAAATCATCGCTTGGCACACCAAGAACGACAAGCCCCTTATCCTTATACTCAGTCCACAGGCTTTGCAGCCCTTCATATTGGCCGGTAAAGCCACACATCGACGCGGTATTGACCAGCAAAACCACTTTGCCACGATATGTTTCCAATGGCAGATCACCACCATCAATGCTGGTAAAACTAAAATCATGGGCAGTAGCAGCAGCGGCAGGCATGATGCCCCCTTTCAGCATAAATAGGGCAAGAAGCAACAAAAAACGATGGGTGAGTTTGCGTGTCATGGAGCAATAAATGGTGATCATATTTCCCAAGTGCAAGCCCCTCTTTATCATCATCCAGCAAAAACCTAGTGACAGGTGATGATTTTGTTCCTAGGCTCATTTCCATCGTTGCAACAAATTGAAAAGGAGGTGATCTGATGTCTAGTGATAAACGGTTTGGTTCGAAGGACTTGGTTTCTGTTTGGCGGGCTGAGGAGCAGCCTTCTGGGTGCGCCTAGATCAGAAATTGACGGGCATTTCCCCGTAAAACAGGTCTTTTGATGACCGATCACGAAAAGGGGGGCCAAAACCCCCCTTTTTTTCTGCCCGTGCCATTTGGCAACAGATTTTGATTATTGGCTTTTCGGACGCTTGTCCAAAACCCTAGGCTTCAGACTTGCCACCAGCGGCAATCCAATCGGAAATGCCGCCAACATTACACACATTCTGATATCCCATTTCCTTTAGCGTCTTGCCAGCCAGCGCGGCCTGTCCACCAGCACCGCAAACAAGAACAATATCGGCATCTTTGCTCAGGCTTGCATTGAAATAGGGCAGGTTTTCATCAGCTGCAAATTCCAGAAATCCGCGTGGAATCCGAATCGCACCAGCAATCGTGCCGCTTTTGGCAATATCGCCGCTATCGCGAACGTCAATGAACAGGCTGTTACCAGCATCATGTTTGGCAATGCCATCAGCGGAGGAGATACGCGGAACGACGGCATTGGCTTCTTGGAGGAATTGTTTGGCATCTTTCATGGGTCGGCCTTTCGGTTGCAGTTATTTCAGGTTTGTTTCTCGCAAAATTATAAACTTTGTCTGGCTGGTCTGGCAAATCGCAAAAAGCACTGTCAATGGCGATATGCTAGCCAATTAAACGGGTTTTCACCTCGTGCAAATGATCGGGTGAAATACCGCAACAGCCGCCAATAATGCCAGCGCCTGATGCCGCCCATTTCACCGCATAATCAGCATAGGCCGACGGCGTAATATCGCCGCGAAGCTCATGCAGGCTAGCATTTGCGCCGCTATATGTTTTTTCGATCAAAGGAAAGGCATTGGCCAAAACCCCCACAAGTGGCGGCACCGCCCTGCCAGCAAAATGTGCAACCACGGTCCGTATTGCATCATCCATCACTTCAGGCTGGCTGCAATTAAACAAAACAGCCGATGGCGGCGCGTCATCAATCGCTGCCAATAAATCGGTCAATGGCTCGCCTGACCGCAATTGCGGCGTTCCGGCAAGCGGTTTGGCATCTTCCAAAGTCAGCGACAGCCAAACAGGTTTGTCACAATCAGCAAAAACGGCCAGAAAACATAAAGCTTCGGCAATCGAGCTATGGGTTTCAGCCATGAAAAAATCGGCATAGGGGTCAAGCTTTTGGCGAAACAGCCCAATCATCTCGGTGGCACGGCCAGCGTCAAATTTATCGGGCTGATATGATCCAAACATTGGCGGCACACCGGCGGCGACCTGTACCGAATGCGGTGCGGCATCGGCAGCATCGCGCGCCAATCGGCCAGCCAAATCCAGCAAGGCACCAGCCTGATCGCGAAACAAATCCTCGCCAATATGAAATGGCACAACAGCATAGCTGTTGGTGGTGATGATTGTGGCACCGGACGCGATAAAGGCATCATGCGCGGCGCGCACAAATTCCGGCCCCTCCATCAGCGCCAATGCCGACCATTCCGGCTGGCGAAACGGCGCGCCCATCGCCTTTAGCTGGCGACCAAGCCCCCCATCAAGAATAATCATATGCACACCTTTTCTCAACAATGATAGGCTAGCCACAACGCGATCTTTGCCATGACAAGTGATCGACAAAAAATAACCTAACGCTAATCGATCGATCCGTCATGATATTTTTGTGCCACGACTGGCCGTTACATCATATCGGAATAATGATCGCCAATTTGTTTCGGAGCCACCCAAATTATCTTGGAGCGACTATGTATGACCGCGGCCTAGCCACCCGATTACATGAATTGACAGCGACGCTTTTCGACCTTGAAGAAACCCGAATGTTTGGCGGGTTGGCCTATATGATGAATGATCATATCTGCTTTGCCTTGTGGGATGATTATCTGGTCATCCGCATTGGCAATGAAAGCGCCAGCAAGCTTGTCGAGTGTGATCCCCATGCGCGCCTGTTTGATCTGAATGGCAAAACCATGAAGGGGTGGGTTATGATTGCTACCGATGCGCTTGGCGAGGATGAAGATTTACAGAATTATATCGATATGGCGATGTTATTCACCTGCACATTGCCACCAAAAACCGCCAAATAGGCACCGAAAGGAACGCGGCGCAACGCTGATTAATTCAGCGTAAACCCGCACATTGCCGCAATCTGGCGAACAATTTCGCTATTGCGAACCGCAAAAGGCAAAATCGCCACCGCCAACAGCACCATGCCAAGCCAGATCAACCATACCGAACGATCGGCAGGGCGAACCAGCTTTTGGTCATTATTCTGCTGATCGATTTGGGTCATCAAAATCCTTATCCCAGTTTGTTGCTAGCTTTGCATGACAAATTCAAGGCCTGATTGGCTGCCAACATAAAGGCCCGGTTTTTTCATATAAAGCGAGATCAGCAAACCGCCTTGATCAAGCGCAACATCGACACGGTTTCCCTGAATCCGCACAATTTTGCCCTTGGCCACCTTATCGGTTTCGATACAGGTCAAATCCACTTGTTTGTCTAAGCTTAACATGGGCTGTTATCCTTTTCCATTTGTGAAATCTGACCCGCCAGATCACCCGATTAATTCAGATCACCCGATTAATTCAGATCAATTGCATGCGCTTTCAGATCATCAAGCTGGCATACGGCAAGCGTTACCTGATTGGTGGCGGCAAGCCGAACCTTTGGTGCTTTGCCATCAGCCCGCGCTTGTTCCCACCGCGCCGCACATAAACACCATTGATCACCCGCTTTCAGACCGGGAAACCCGAATTCGGGATGCGGCGTTGACAAATCATTGCCAGCGGCTTTGCTATATTCAAGAAATGCATAGGTCATAATCGCGCATACGGTATGAAGTCCGCGGTCAGATGGGCCTGTATTGCAACAGCCATCGCGGAAATATCCGGTAACCGGATCATGCGAGCAACTGGTTAGAGGGCTGCCAAGAACATTCATTTGCCCTTGCGGGCGACCGGCTGATCCATCCATTTTTATGCCTTTTCCTGATTTTTTATAAATGGCGCATCAAGAATTTCCATACGGTCCTCAATACGCTGTTTAAGGGTTGCCATGAAGCTTTTTCGGTCAAGCCCGGGGTCAATCGGGTCGAGAAATTCAACCGTCACAAGCCCCGCATATTTCATCCAGCTATTGCGCGGCCAAACATGACCCGAATTCAAGGCCACCGGCACAACCGGCAAACCGGTTGCCTCATAAAGCGCGAAAACACCAATCTCGTAAGGGTGATCAACACCGGGTGCAATGCGGGTTCCTTGCGGGAAAATCAGCATTGACCGGCCTTTGGCGGCAAGCGTCTTACCGGCAAGGCGCATATCGCGAAGTGCCTTCATGCCAGCCGAACGATCAACCGGAATACAGCCGGTTTTCAAAAAGAACCAGCCAATAATCGGCAAGCGCAGCAATTCCCGCTTTAGCACAAAGGCTGGGGCTGATAACAGCCAGCTTAGAATGATCGTTTCCCATGCCGACTGATGCTTGACCGCATATAAAACCTGCCGATCAAGATGGCGGTTGCCATGAACCGATTGTTTGATGCCAATCATCGCCAGCAACAGGTGAGTCATATAGCCCCAAAAACGGGCAACAGCCCGCGCAAAGCGCGATGGCAACAGCAGCACCGGCCCCATGACAATCACCAAAATACCGGTGCCAACATAGAACAAGCTGTTAAAAACGAGAGATTTCAGATAAACCATGGGCGGATGTTAGGCACAAACCGGTCTGGCTTCAATAGACAAAACACCGAAAAAACCGCAAAATAATCCAGCCTGAACCGCTGGTTTTGACGGATCATGGATGTGGCCGCATAGTAGCCAACCTGCCAAGAAGGAACGCATTTGATGTCGTCGCCAACAAATCAGGATCATGTCTGGCAAAACCGCGCCGAAATGGCGCTTGCCTCAGCCACAAGCCTAGGCCGGATTGTAACCTATGCCGAAATGGCCGATGCGGCTGATATTCCGGCACCGCAACGCATTCATAAATTGACCCTATGGCTTGAGGCAACCATGCGGCAAGACCATGCCGCTGGCCAGCCACTGCGGGCGGCATTGGTCATATCACGCAACCGAAACGGACTTCCCGCACCCGGGTTTTTTCTGCTTTGTCAGGAACTTGGGATTTATCAAGGCGGCGAAACCGGCGCTGATGCGGCGCGGTTTCATCAAACCATGCTTGCCGCGCTGATGCCGCGCTAGGCTGATCGGCTGCTAGGCAAGTGCCTTGGCGATCCGCATGGTAAACACACCGTCCTTTGCCGCGCTTTCCAGCAGGTCATGTCCACCCGTTTGGCAAAAATGATCAAAATCCAATGGCGCAGCTGGATCATCGGCAATCACCACCAAAATACCACCGGCAGGCATCTGGCCGATTTGACGGCGCGCCTTTAGCACCGGCAACGGACATTTCAGGCCGGTCAGGTCCATGGTGACCAATCCGGCGTCAGCACCGCTAATTGGCATCTCTTGCGTGTTTTTTGTGTCATCCATAGGCGCACCATAAATCCAGCCGAAGCGAATTGCCAGCCCCATTTTTGTGAATTCGCCTTGTTGGGTTTTCCCAGCATAACCGCGTGATAAATCTTGCCTTTCACACCCGTTGCCAGCTAGATAAGGCCATGAGCATTTGGGGCATCATTATTGGTGGCACTGCGGGGTTTGCCCTTGGCGGGCCGATTGGCGGATTGCTTGGCGCGGCGGCTGGTCATGCGGTCGAGTCCAAATTTGTGCCATCGCGTCCTGACCCGCAAGCCACAAAGCGTGTTGCTTTCACCGTTGCGGTGATCGCGCTTTCGGCAAAAATGGCCAAGGCCGATGGCATTGTGACGCGTGATGAAATTGCCGCTTTTCGCGCGCGTGTCCATATCCCCCCATCCGAGGTGAAACAGGTTGGCCGCTTTTGGGATTTGGCGCGCCAGACACCTGACGGGTTTGAAGATTACGCCAAACAGGTGGCACGGCTGTTTGTGCCGCGCGCGCCAGTGCTGGAACAATTGCTTGATCTATTGTTTCACATTGCCAAGTCAGATGGTGACATCACCGGCCCCGAATTATCCTATCTGACAACGGTTGCCACGATTTTTGGCTTTGATGAGGCCGATTTTGACCGGCTTTTGGCGCTGCATCAGTCAAATGGCCCCTCGCCCTATGAAATTTTAGGGGTAAATAGTGACATTGATGATCAGACGCTTCGCCAACATTGGAAACATCTGGCACGAACCCATCACCCCGATACTTTGACCGCCGATGGCATGCCCAAAGAATTCATCGCCGCCGCGAATGACCGGCTGGCCAAGATCAATGCGGCCTATGATGCCATTGCCCGCCAGCGCGGCCTGTAACCGGTCAGGATAGATATTATGGCACCCCCTCTTTTGACCATTGCCGATGCTGGCGTCAATCTTGGCGACCGATGGCTGCTTCGTGGTGCCGATCTATCACTTCATGCTGGCGACCGGCTGGCGCTTGTTGGGCCGAATGGCGCCGGAAAATCAACCTTGATGAAGCTTCTTGCCGGTCAGGGCGAAATGGATGAAGGCACGCTATGGATGTCGCCTGGTGCCGAAATTGCCTATTTGCCGCAAGCCCCGCAAATTCCACCCGGCATGAGCCTTCGCGCGCTTGTCACCGCCGGCATGGACGATGCCAAAATCGGTCATAAGGCCGATGCCATGTTAATGCGTATGGGGCTTGATCCGCTGCGGATGAGTGACGGGCTGTCAGGCGGCGAGACGCGGCGCGTATCTTTGGCACGCGCGCTTTACACCAAGCCCGATATCCTGCTTCTTGACGAGCCGACCAACCATATGGATTTGCCAACCATTGAATGGATGGAAGATATGCTTCGCCAACATCGTGGGGCGCTTTTGGTGGTCAGTCACGACCGCGCCTTTTTACGCAATCTCGGAACTGGCATCATCTGGCTTCATGGCAGCAAGCTGCGCCGCCGTGATGGGCATTTTGACGAATTTGAGGCATGGTCAGATGGCATTCTTGCGGATGAGGCGGTGGTGCTTCACAAGATGGATCGCCGCATCGCCAGCGAAACCAAATGGTCGCGCGAAGGCATTTCGGCAAGACGCAAGCGCAATCAAGGGCGGCTTCGCGAACTTGCTGGCATGCGGGCTGAACGCGCCAAGGCTGGCGGACTTACGCAACGCAGCATGCGCATGGAAACCGGCCCTGCTGATGGCGGCGGTCAATTGGTTCTAGAAGCAATTGACCTTTGCGCCAGCGTGCCAATCACCCAACATAGTGCCAACGAAGATGAAACCAGCACCGCGCCCGAACAACGCCGGCAATTGCTGCAACATTTCAATTTGCTGGTACGACGAACCGACCGGATTGGCATTGTTGGGCCAAACGGCGTTGGCAAATCAACGCTGGTGCGATTGCTGCTGGATATCACCAAACCCGATAGCGGGCGCGTGCGCCAAGGGTTTGGCCTGATACCTGCCTATTTTGACCAACGGCGCGAAGCCCTTGACCGCGATCAATCGCCATGGACGATCCTTAGCGAAGGCGGAAGCGATATGATCGAAGTTGCCGGTCAAAGCAAACATGTCACCAGCTATCTTCGTGACTTCATGTTTGATGATGTGAAAATGACCCAGCACGTATCCACCCTGTCGGGCGGCGAGCAAAACCGGCTGTTGCTTGCCAAGCTTTTTGCCCAGATCCATAATTTTCTGGTTCTTGATGAGCCAACGAATGATCTGGATATTGAAACGCTGGAATTGCTACAAGAAGTGATTGCCGATTATGACGGCACGGTTTTGATCGTCAGCCATGACCGCGATTTTCTGGATCGCACCGTCACTGGCATTCTGGCTTTTGAAGGCGAGGCAAAGATTGTTGCCCATGCTGGCGGCTATTCCGATTATCTGGTGCGCAAAAAAGCCACTGAAGCACGCCAAACCGATAAATCAGACAATAAGAAGCCAAAAAAATCAGCGCCCGACAAACCCAAAACCAACCGGCCTGCCCGCCTGAGCTTCCGCGACAAGCACCGGCTTGATACTTTGCCAGATGAAATCGCCGCGATTGACGCCGAAATCGCCACGATCGAAACCAAACTGGCCGTGCCTGACCTGTTTCAAAATGATCCCGACCTGTTTAACCGGCTGGTAGATATGCTTGCCGCGCAAAAAGACAGCAAGGATCAAAAGGAAATGGAATGGCTGGAAGCAGCCGAAAAGGCCGAAGCCTTGGAACAGGGCGGCCATCAAGACTAGGCCATCAAAACTAGGCAATCATGACCAGCTGGGCGGCGCGAAAAGCGGTTTTTGCCAGATGATGGTTCTGGCCGAAACCGCCGATCAAATGGCCTGCAAAACACGATAGATTCTAGCCTTTTTGCTGCGCCAAAGCCTGCTCACCACGATGGATCAGGAAAAAACCACCAGCGGTGATAAATACCCCCATAAATCCAAGAAGGCTAAGCGCCTCGCCAAAGACTGGCCATGCGATCAGCATCGTAACCGGCGGCACAAAATATTGCAAAGATGATACCCGCGCTGCATTGCGTGTCCGGATCAAATGCAGCATCAGGAAAAATGACAAAATCGAAACCACAACCCCAAGCCAGACAATGGAAAAGACAAAGGGCAGTGTCCAGCCAGCTGCAAACCCTTCGACCCAATAGGCGAGCGGGTCAAGGCAAATCAGCGTTACCAAAAGCTGCTAGAATAATGATGTCATAATCGGCAGCATTGGCGTCATACAGGCGGCACCGCGCCGCTCGATTATGGTGATTGCCGTCAGGCTGATCGTGGCGATTGACGGCAACAGATAAATGACAAGCGGGGTTCCGGAAAATTTCGCATCACCCCAAACGAAAACAGCCACACCAACAAACCCAGCCAAAACCCCAAGCCATTGATAAAGATGGTTGCGTTCAGCCAACAGATACGGCGCAATCAGGGCGGTCAAAACCGGCTGCATCGCCGCGATCAGCGCCGCTGACCCCGCGCTGATGCCAAATTCAAGCGCCTTGAGAACAGCGATAAGCCACAGAAAATGTCCCAAAAATCCAATCAGCAAACTGCGCTGGTCAGGCCAGTGCCATTCGGATCGCATGCTGACGTGGGCGCCAACAAGCAGCACCGCAATCACATAACGGAAAAACAGCAACGCAAAAGTACCCGATAGCGGCAAACCGATCTTGGACCCGATATAGCCACTGCTCCATAACAGCAGAAACAATAATTCATCGGCGCCGATGATCCGCCTTGTGCGCGCCGCTGGGTGCATATTTGCCTTCCCCCACGAATTTGCCGTTTCAAGACAAGCATCATTAACAATGCTGACAAAGGCTTAATGGCGCGGCCAGTTCGGCGCAGGTGATATCATGCGCCCCATATTGACGCCATGCCCCGCCGCGCCCTATAGTCCGGCGCTGTCAGATGGTCGGGTGACTGCTGCCCCAGTTCGCAGGAAAGGGGGGAGAGGAAAGTCCGGGCTCCACAGGATCAGGATGCCGGGTAACGCCCGGCGGG
>JAFMNI010000143.1 GCA_017859295.1 Candidatus Puniceispirillum sp.
GCAAGGTCAGGGAGCCCGGCCCCCCGGGCGCATTAACACCAACAAAACTCATTTCCCCAGGAATTTTGGACATACAGAGGTTCCCCACTAATAAATTGGTTGAACTTTCAGTGTGGCCACTCGGCAAGGACTGCTGGTAAGGCCGTTTGGGCAGGCGCACCGCCAATTCAGGATCAATGAATAAATTACGCGTATATTGAAGCAACCAAAAGATCTTTTTCTGTTTTACGCCAAAAAGGTAAGCCCGTCGTTTTTAAATATAAAAACCCCTGAAATCGGCAGAATTTCTCACATATTCATTGACAATAATGAACAAAACCAACACTAATCATACTCAAGAAAAATTGTAACTTTCTTATAAAATTCGGAGGAATAGACTAATGGGTATTTATAAAACAACTATGCTGACTGCAGCAGCTTTGACTTTAGCCTCAGGAGCAGCTTTTGCTGGTGCTCATGGGTCTTACCCGTCAAAGCCAGTTAAGATCGTTGTTGGCTTTTCTGCCGGCGGCGGCACTGACACAACATCACGCGGCTTTGCATCATATTTGCACGAAGCCGAGAGCATGGGTGGCCAGCCGGCCTACATCGTAAACGTACCGGGCGCATCAGGTCAAAAAGGCGCAAAACAGGTTCTTGGTGAAAAGGCAGACGGTCACACGCTTTACATGATCAACATCGGTACTTTTATCGTAGGTGAATTGGCAAAAGGAAAAGATAAGCCCTACAGCGTTAAGAATGATTGGGTTAATCTTGGTTGCATGTCGCAACTTGTGACCTCAATTCAGGTCCACTCATCAAACCCTGCGAAGAACCTAGCAGAGTTTATTGCGAACGCAAAAGCGTCTGGCAAGGTACACACATGGGGCACATCGGGTGCGACAACAATGCATTCAGGAATTGGCCATCTTTTCTTTGACACCTACGGTATCCCTCATAAGAAAGTGCCTTTCAAGGGTGGCTCAAAAGCACGTGCTGCGATTGTGTCTCAGTCTGTGGAGTCTGTGTTTGGCGGCAACAATACCATTGCAGGCTTTGAAGATACCATCCGTCCGTTGGCGACCGCCGGTGCTGAGCGTGACCCAACCATGCCTGATCTGCCAACCTTCAGTGAGCAGGGCATGAAGGGTGCTGACTTCACAGGACTTTTCTGCTTGTTCGCACCAAAAGGTGTTAACGACGAAGTCAAAGAAAAAGTTGGCGCAGCGATCAAGCATGTTGCCGGCATCAAAGGCTTCAAGAGCTTTATGAAGAAAAATAACCTTGGCGCATTTTATGTTGATGCAGACAAAGCAGTTGCTGCTCAAGACGTAATGTACAATACGATGGGTCCAGTGGTTGAGAAAATCTTAGCTTCCAACTAAATTACCATTAAATTGGGCAGGGGCGGATTTCAAAAATCTGCCCCTGTTTTTATTCAAACAACGTTCTTTTTTAAAAATTTTCACGTGAATGGGGTAGCTATGTCACACGACAATTATAAAGTTAAATTAGAGTACGGTGTCAGCGCAGTAGTGATGCTAATTGGGGTGTTTTTCCTATATCAAGCATCCACCATTAGCTCCTCAAGTGAGGCCGTTGGACCGAGGACAATGCCCATGGCGTTGGCGGTCAGTCTCATACTTGGCGCTGCTTGGCTGGCTATTCGCGCATTCAAAGGGAAAGTTGGTGAAATCAAGGACGGTTACGGCTTCCTTGACAGCAACATGAGGCGCATAACGGTAGTTGTTGGATGCGGAGCTTTTTTTGTTCTTGTGTTTTGGCTATTCGGATATTTTGTGGCAATCATAGCCGGGTATATGATGGCTCAATTGGCGTTTGGCGTTCGAGACAAGCTCAAGTTAATTTCAGGTGCGTTGATTATGGCCATTGCCATGCAATGGCTTTTCATGGGTGTCATGCGGCTAAATGACCCGAGAGGCGTTCTCATCGACATGCGCCCATACACAAATCTTATTAGCGGGGAATAAATTAAATGATATTTGAAGATATTTTAGGCGGCTTCGCCACGCTATTCAGTGATCCTTACGCTATTTGGTTTGTGTTTCTTGCAGCTTTTGTTGGCATCGTCTTCGGCGCATTACCCGGCCTTACAGCCGCTGCAGCAATCGCAATGATGCTACCCATTCTTATTGCATACAATGATGAAATTGGTGGGCTAGCAGGGCTTGCATTCCTTTATGTAATTGGAAAATCAGGGCGGTATGGCGGCTCTATTGCTGCGATTTTATTCAACACTCCAGGAACAGCAGCATCAGCCGCCACCATGCAAGACGGTTATCCTATGACCCAAAAAGGGCAGGCAGGGAAAGCACTGAAAACTGCTACAATTGCATCTGCATATGGTGACTATTTTGGCGAAATTATTCTAATATTTGGCGCGGTATCGATTGCAGCGTTCACCAAACAGTTTGGACCGCCAGAAAACTTTGCCATCTATCTGATGGCCTTTGTTGTTATTGGATCCGTGGTCAGTGACAGCATTATTAAAGGTATCATTTCGACCTTGTTTGGCGCTGCAATTGCGCTAATCGGAGAGGACACCATAACCGGCCAGTTCAAGATGACTATGGGCATTGACGAACTGGAGTCTGGCATGGCACTTGTGCCATTGCTGATCGGTGTATTTGTGATTTCAGAGGTAATCATCCAGGCTGAAAAAGCTGCTAAGGTAAAGATGATTGACCTCGATAGCACCAAGCTCGATGATCCAACAGCACATTATTTCACTTGGCCAGAGTTTAAACGCTGTTTTCCCCTAATGTTCCGCTCATCAATCTACGGATCACTGATCGGGATGATGCCTGGACTCGGCTCTTCAGTTGCCTGCTTTGTTGCTTACGGCGAGGAAAAGCGCAAGGCAAAGAATAAGGCTGAATGGGGAACGGGTGTTGTTGAGGGCATTGCCGCGCCTGAGTCGGCAAATAATGCTGTTTCGGGACCCTCAATGATTCCACTGTTAACATTGGGGATTCCTGGCTCTACGATCGCTGCAGTTCTAATTGGCATGTTCCTTGTCAATGGGTTACAGGTTGGTCCGCAAATTTTTGCAACCGAGCCACCTTTGTTTGTAGCTGGCCAAATGATGAGCCCACGCGAATTTATTTTTGGTATATTTGCCGCCGGTCTTGTGGGTATCGCAGCTTATGCCATAATCGGTTACTTCGCTGCACCGCTGATCGGTAAGGCGATTGCAGTTTTGCCAACACAATATCTTTATCCGGTTATCTTCATGATCTCACTGGCAGCAAGCTATTCATCGCGCGCGTCGATCTGGGATGTTGGTTTTGCCATTTTATTTGGAGTCATCGGCTATGGTATGCGTCGCACCAATTTTTCGGCAGCAGCGTTTATCATTGCCTTTGTTCTGACTTCGAGTATGGAAGAGTCTTTTAGACAGTCGATGATCATTTCAGACAGTGGCATGTTGGTTTTCTTCCAGTTTGAGTACATGGGCAAATTCTCTTATGCGCCAATCTTTCTCATTATCGGCGCTGTTGTGGTTGGATTTCGTGCATACTCATCGATTTCAGCGAGCAAGAGAGCGTAATCAGAAGACTCAAATTAACAATATTTACACTCCTAAAAATTTTGAGAGAGCTACGATTGCTACAAGCGAACGTGGCTCTTTTTTTGTTTTTTTATCAAGTTCAAGCCAAACTTAAGAATTAGTCATTACCAACAATCAACAAGTGACAGGCTAGCTAATTTTTGTTTCACTCAACTAATAATCCAAGTCAGATTCATCCATAGTTTGAATCAATTTCACAGGGGTAAAAACACAACATGACCGCAACATCAGTTGAAGAAATGGCAGCAGCTTTTAAAGAGATGGGAACGCCATTTATCGTTGGTCATCCAGGTGGCGAATCTGTTGAATTGATGGAAGCTGCCAAGGCGCAAGACATGCGCTTTATTCTGATGAAACAGGAAGTGGCTGGCGCAATGCTGGCGGCAACATGGGGCGAAATTACCGGCAGTCCGGGGGTATGTTTATCAACCCGCGGCCCCGGTGCCACTAATATGGTGAATGGCATCGCCCATGCTTTTTTGGATCGCGCGCCGCTGATTGCGATTACCGACCGCTATTCATCACCTGAACAGGAAGTCGGTATCCGCCAAAGGCTGGATCATCAGGCCATCATGCAACCAATTGTGAAATGGTCAACGGCGATTGACGCGAAGGTTATTAAACAGCAATTACGCCGCGCCGTTCGTATCGCCACCGCCTATGCGCCCGGGCCGGTACATTTTGATCTGCCACAAAGCGAAACAAAAAAACCATCAGGGACATCGCAGAACCTGCCCGAATTAATGCCAAATTATTACCACCCCAAGCCCGACCCGCGCGGAATCGAAAAAGCAATTACCATGATCAAGGCGGCCGATCGGCCGGTGCTGCTTGTTGGGCTGGGCACGCTATGGGATAATGCCTGTCCGGCGATGGTTACGCTTGCCGAACATCTTGGCGCGCCGGTTTTGACCACATCAAAATGCAAAGGTGCCATGCCCGAAGATCACCTGCTACGCGCGGGCTGTATCATTGGTGGGTTGATCGAGCGTGATCTGGTTTCCAAGGCCGATCTGATCATCACCATCGGTCTTGACGCGGTTGAATTGCA
>JAFMNI010000144.1 GCA_017859295.1 Candidatus Puniceispirillum sp.
CTTTCGGACACCCTGCGCAAGCGCACTCACTGTGGCGTCCTTTTGCGGTTCCAACTTATAGCGTTTCAGCACTTCATCAAGCTTTGAACGCAAGTCCGGCGTGTCCATTAAACCAAGCGCATCGGCACCACGATTATTCGCAATCGCCAACGCAATCATAAGATTTTCTGAGACTGTCATCGAATGGAAAACTTGAGACACTTGAAAAGAGCGAGAGATGCCCGCATGTGTTATTTTGCGTGTTCCAAGACCAACTAATTCAGCCCCTTCAAATTTTATGCTGCCTTCGGTTGGTGCAAGATAGCCAGTAACCATGTTTACAAAGCATGTTTTACCCGCGCCATTTGCACCGATAATACCAACAATCTCACCTTGAGAGATATCAACATTGATGTCTTTTGCGGCAACAACTGCTCCAAATGTTTTGAGCAAGTTGCGAACCTCCAGGATTGAAGAGCTATTTCTCATTTTTCTTCCCTCCCAACTTCTCAATCAAACTCCATATTCCCCCGGGTAAGAAGAAAATGATTGTTAAGAACGTCGCGCCCATAATCAATTGCCACGCCTGTGGGGCCAATTCAAACGCATAGGTTCTAAGGACTTCAAAAACCAGAGACCCGATAAATGGTGCAATGACATTGCCCGGGCCTGACAAGATGGTAACAAAAACAAGCTCGCCAGATACGGTCCAGTTAATCATCGACTCCGGGTCAACCTGTCCAAGCGACATCGCCATCAGCGCACCCGCACCACCAGCCAAAATCGTCGATATTGTGTATTTCAGGTGAATTGCGTGAGCGACCGAGAAACCCAGATACTCAACGCGTATCTCATTGTCTCTGATCGCGGTGGTAAGTTTTCCAAAGGTCGTTTTCAGATAGAAATTCACCGCAAGTGCTGCTGTTAAACCGACAAGTGTGATGATCACAAACAATGGATATTTTGTCTCTGGCGCAAGCCCAAATATGGTTGACGCCGAGATCGCAAAGCCATCCGTCGATCCCAAGGATTCAGTTTTTACCACAATGCCAAACAACACCATCGATATCGCTGTGTTGAGCATCGCGAAAAAAATGTCTCGGTAGTTTCGCATGATGAAGCCGATTAAAAAACCAGCGACGCCCGCAACAACAGCGCCTGCCAGCAGGCGGAGAAACACGTCAGAAACGCCCAATTTGCTGTCAAGGATCGCAACGGCATATGCGCCCAACCCAAAATAGAAAGCATGGCCAAAAGAGACTAATCCTGTGCGCCACAACACCATAAGACCAAGGATCGCAAGCGCCCTTGAAAATCCAAACATAAATTGGTTCACGATCCAGTTTGGCGCAAAAGCACCTCCAACACAGATTACCAGCGCAGCCAACAATAAAAATTTCGCTGTTCTATCATTAAACATCTTAAATTTTCCTCGGTTTGGCTGGAGCAAACAAGCCTTCTGGACGAAACACAAGGACTATGGCCATCACAGCAAACACAACAAAAAGCTCAACTTGTGGCAGTTCATGCACAGCAATTGCGCGCAAAATCCCAATGATCAATGAGCCAATTGCGGCACCAGCAATGGATCCCATACCACCCACAACAACAACCGCAAAAGACAGCACAATCACTTCCGTGCCAAGACCGGGTGCGACTGAGATTGTTGGCGCAATATAGGCACCCCCTAGGCCACCCAGAATCGCGCCACCGATAAAGGTTAATGTGTAAACAAGTGGGACATTGATACCCATCGAAATACCCATCTCACGATCAAAAATAACTGCTTTGAGAAGGGTGCCCCATTTCGTTTTGTTCAAAAGCCACCAACAGCCAACGGCCACAACTGCCGCTACCCCAATTAGGGTCATTCCATAGACATCTCTGGTAATACCCCCCAATTCAACCGAGTCCAGTAGCGCCATTGGTTGATAGGCAAAGTAAGGGTCTGTTCCGAAGGCTATTAGGATAATGTCTTCTAAGACAAGGAATAAGCCAAAAGTAGCTAACACAATCAAAACTTCATCGCGCTCATACATGTGCTTCAAGATGCCTTGCTCTATAATAAAACCAAGAATGACACCAACAACGATGGCCGCCGCAACGATGATTAAAAAACCCAATGCGTCGGGTAAACCCATATCCGAAAATTTGCCAATAAAAAAGGCTGCAGTGTATGCACCCCAGGCATAAAAACTTCCGTGTGCAACATTAAGAATTTTCATCACCCCAAAGATGATGGTGAGCCCCGCAGACACGATGAATAAATATGACGAAAACTGAAGCCCGTCGAGAAGAATAGTCAGAGCCGCTTCCACAACAGATCCCCCATAATAGAATGAAAGTAAAAGAGTTAAACAAAAGTTCCACCAGCAGGCGATGCCTGCTGGTGGAAAATTATCGAATTAGCACTTAGCGCCTTTCATACCACCTTTGATCCAGTCAACACTGTTCTGGCCCTCAGGAGGTAATACGCATGATGCAGGGTAGAACTTAACGTCCTTAACCACATTCTCACCGTTCTCTGAGTCATATTCGGTGATGCCATATCCATTTTCGGTTGCAGCTTGATGTCCACCACCAAGCGTCATCTCAACGGTGGTTGAAAATGATTCAAACGTGATTCCACGTAACGCGTTAGCAAGCTGCTCGTTGCTCGCATCGCTACCGGCCTTATCATAAGCGATCTTGGCAGCAAGGATGGCCTGTCCATACTGATAGGCTGGGCCTGATGGATAGATGCCATAGATGTCTTTATAGGTGTTGATGAACCACTGGTTTAACGCAGATGGGCGATCCTTGACAAGAATGCCGTACGGCCCACGCGCTCCAAGAACAAGCCCATTCGGCAATTTCTTGCCAAGACGATAGGCTGCAGTTCCGCCGACTGTGAAAACACCAATTTTTTTCTTAAAAAGTCCGCGAGCATTACCCTGGAAAATAAAGGCCTCAAGATCGCCACCCCAGAAACTGGTGTGAATCAAGTCTGCCTTGTCAAGAGACATCGCCGAAATCTCGGAACCGTACTGTCCAGCAAAGATTTTCGGGAATTGAGTTTTATCAGATGCCTTTGTGTTTGGCATAATCTGTTGCAAGGTAAGGTCAAAATCACGCCAAGAGTCCTGCCCCCAAGCATAATTCTGGTTGATACCAGTATACCCTTTCATATCAGGGAATTTTTCTTTGACGTACATAGCGGCAGCTACGTTGTCTGCAGTAGCATGACCCATCGTTCTGAAAACATATTTTCTTGCAGCTTCCTCAAAAATTCTTGGCGTTCCACAGGTCGCAAATATGGTGAACTGCTTTAGTTCTTCAGCAACTGGCGCAAGAGCTTGACAATTTCCCGAAGAAATATAGCCAACGATCGCATCTACATTTCTCTTTTCAACAAGGTTTCTGTATTCGGCCACTTGCTTCGTAGCGCCACCACCTTCGTCTAGAGGGATAACACTTGCCGTCGCCCCGCCAAAACCTTTGGTATTATAAGGTGCCGGAAGCTTTCCAGCATTAATGGCATCAGTGACCATTTTGGCACCATTCATAGCAGGGATGCCAAATGGACCAGCAGCACCACCTGTTAAAAACGACGGCACCGCAATTGTAATTGTATCCTTGGCATGAGCAATTCCGCCCGCAAGGGCAACAGCCGAAACAGCTGCAAACCCCAATGCACCCTTGAGAAGTTTATTTGTCATTTCATTCCTCCCGATTATCGGATTTTTATTTTAGCGTTTCCGCCAATTAAAGACGGTAGCTATTAAGAGACAACGAATGGAGGTTGGTCAAGTATTGTCTGAAAACTACCTAAATTTATTTTTGTTCGTATTCAATTTGCCGCTTTGAACATTTGGCTCCGTATCCTTGACCGCAAATCCAGTCTTTAGCAGCCGCAGAAAACAGGCTCATACTTCAATAAACCGACTGTTTCTCCCGATTGTTTGGGGCCAGCCATCACCCGATTCAGCGCGTGATTTCTGGGGTAATTTCTGGCTCTGGCTCTGGCGCAGAAATTATAATATCAATATTGCCAGAAGGATGGATTTGATTAGGATGATATAAACGCATAACTCTCCTGCCGGCGATTGACGATCTCTGCAACTTGATGCCAATGAATTTGGCGGTTTCAAAGAAGGTTTTGAAGATAGTGAACGACCAAAACGCATTATCCGTGATTGATTCGATTGTTGATGACTGGCTTTGCCGCTTCAATGCCGCCCTGCATCAAGCCTCATCATCTGCTGGTGAAACACCGGCAGGTTTCGTTGATCTATTTCACGACAACAGCTTTTGGCGCGATGCGCTAGCGCTCAGCTGGCAGCTTCAGACCGTTACTGGCGCAACAAACATTCTAAATAGCCTTCCCGCGGCGGCGGCCAAAGCCGGAATTGGCGCGATCACGCTTGATCCCCAAGCCACCGCGCCACGCCTTGTGACCCGTGCTGGCAGTGATGCGATCGAAGCCTTTTTCACCTTTACCACCGATGCCGCACATTGCCGCGGTATTTTGCGGCTTAATGCAGATGACAAACTTCCTGACCATTATCGGGCATGGACATTTTTTACCGCAATCGATGCATTGATCGGCTTTGAGGAGAAAACCGACCGTAACCGGCCAACTGGGCAATCCTATTCGCGTG
>JAFMNI010000145.1 GCA_017859295.1 Candidatus Puniceispirillum sp.
CCGACAAAGCCAAGCGTTACCGCCGATTGAATTGATAAAATCTGTTCCATGAATTCTGTTTTGACCTGCTTTTCGGCAAAAGGCAATTGCAATCAAATCAGATCAATGCGCTGGAAAATGCCAATTTGCATTGGCTCATAAAATGGGCGGGAAAGCTGATCAATTTGACCATCTGTTTTTTTGCTTACACATTGACTATTGCCAATCAATACCACATATAAATCATAGTCCGCGCGCATTGTTGCGCCTGCCCTTTCGTTTTGACGACCCGTGTCGAGGATTCCAATGGCAAAGCCGCGTCCATTATCACCGCATTTGCAGGTTTATCGCCCGCAATTGACATCCATCATGTCGATCATGCATCGGGCAAGTGGCGCGGTATTGGCAACAGGAAGCCTGCTTGTGGCGCTATGGCTTGTGGCCCTGGCCGCCGGGGCGGCGGTTTTTAACCCGGTTGCCGATGCCATGCAGCATCCGCTTGGGCAGTTGGTTGTGTTTGGCTATTCGCTGGCGCTTGTCTATCACGGGCTGAATGGCATCCGCCATTTAATGTGGGATTTGCGCATCGGGCTTGAAATCAAACAGGTCTATCAAAGCGGCTATCTTGTGCTTGGCCTGACCTTTCTGGTCACGGCGGCGCTATGGCTGGCAGTGTAGCTAGGGGGCGTATTATGGCACAAATTTCGGCAAAACATCCCCGCGAACCCGGCTTTGGTCATTGGCGCTGGCAGCGTATCAGCGCGGTCGCGACGTTGGGTCTTATGCTGTATTTCACCTATCTTGTGGCGTCGATGGGGCCGCTTGATTATAGCGCGGCGATGGCCTTTGTTGCCGCACCGCAGCATGCGGTGGCATTGGCAATTCTGGTGATTGCCGGATTGTTTCATGCAGCGCTTGGCGTGCAGATGATTATTGAAGATTATATTCCGCTTGCCAGTGGCCGTTTGGCGCTGGTGACAATTGCGCGTGGTGTGTTTGCCATTGCCGCAATGGCCAGCCTTGTGTCGGTTGGTATGATCGCGGGATTGATATAGGGGGCAGTGAAGTGTTCGGCATCGGACAAGCTTGCGAAACCGTCGCAAAGAAAAGGGTGTAGGTTATGAGTGCGTATGAAATCACTGACCATCAATATGACGTTGTCGTTGTTGGCGCTGGCGGCGCAGGTTTGCGCGCTACGCTAGGCATGGCTGCTGGCGGGTTGAAGACGGCCTGTATTACCAAGGTTTTCCCAACGCGCTCTCACACTGTTGCCGCGCAAGGCGGCATTGGCGCGGCGCTCAACAACATGGGCGAAGGCGATAATTGGCAATTTCATATGTATGATACGGTCAAAGGGTCAGACTGGCTTGGTGATCAAGATGCAATCGAATATATGTGCCGTAATGCCATTCCATCAGTGATTGAGCTGGAAAATTATGGCGTTCCGTTTTCGCGTACCGAAGACGGCAAAATCTATCAGCGCCCCTTTGGTGGCCATACGCTTGATCATGGTAAATCAATGGCACGGCGTGCTTGTGCGGCGGCTGACCGGACCGGCCATGCCATCCTTCACACATTGTATCAGCAATGTCTGAAATATAAGGCGCATTTCCATATTGAATATTTCGTTCTTGATCTTTTGATGACGGATGATGGCGAATGCGCTGGGGTAATTGCGCTTTGCATGGAAGATGGCAGTCTTCACCGGTTCTGGGGACAACAAACTGTGCTGGCAACTGGCGGCTATGGACGGGTCTATTTCTCTTGCACATCGGCGCATACCTGCACGGGTGATGGCAATGCGATGGCGCTTCGCGCTGGCTTGCCGCTGCAAGATATGGAATTTGTCCAGTTTCACCCAACCGGCGTTTATGGCGCTGGCGTGCTGATCACCGAAGGCGCACGCGGCGAAGGTGGCTATCTAACCAATTCCGAAGGCGAGCGTTTCATGGAACGGTTTGCGCCAACGGCCAAAGATTTGGCAAGCCGCGATGTGGTAAGCCGCGCCATGACCATTGAAATTAACGAAGGTCGCGGTGTTGGCCCGAACAAAGATCATATCATGCTTCATCTCGAACATATTGATCCAGATACGCTTCATACGCGGCTGCCGGGCATTACTGAAACTGCCAAGATTTTCTGCGGCGTTGACGTCACGCGTGAGCCGATTCCGGTTTTGCCAACCGTGCATTATAATATGGGCGGTATTCCGACCAATTATCATGGCGAGGTTTTGGCGCCAACCAAAGATGATCAGAACGCGGTTGTGCCGGGTCTGATGGCGATTGGCGAGGCGGCGTGTGTTTCGGTTCATGGTGCCAATCGTCTTGGCACAAATTCGCTTCTTGATATCGTTGTGTTTGGCCGTGCTGCGGCGCATCGGGCAAATGAAATCGTTAAACCGGGTGCCACATCAAAACGCGCACCACAATCAGCTACCGATAAGGCGCTTGCCCGATTTGACCGGATGCGGCATGCCGATGGTGACTTAAGCGCGGCATCAATCCGGTTGGAAATGCAGCATGCGATGCAACGTCATGCGGCGGTTTTCCGGTCTAGCGAATCACTCGAATCAGGTGTTGCGACGATGGATCAGATTGCTGCCAAGATGGGAAAAATCGGTGTCGCCGATAAATCGCTAATCTGGAATACTGATCTGATCGAGGCGCTTGAGCTAGAAAATCTGATGGGTCAGGCCTTGGTGAGCATCCGTTCAGCCGAGCAAAGACAGGAATCACGCGGCGCGCATGCACATGAAGATTGGCCCGAGCGCGATGATGAAAAATGGATGAAACATACAGTCATGTGGCTTGACGAACAAAACAAGTCAAAGCTGGATTACCGCAATGTTGTGATGACCACTTTGAGCAATGACGTTGCCCCAATCCCGCCAGCCCCACGCGTGTACTAGGTAAGGACGAGGAAAGAATCATGGCCGAGTTTCGATTGCCTAAAAATTCACAGATCACCGATGGTATCACCCATAAGGCATCGGCTGATGCCGCCAAGGTGAAAACCTTTAAAATCTATCGTTGGTCACCTGATGATGATTCGCAGCCGCGCATCGATTCCTTTGAAATTGATCTCGATGATTGCGGGCCAATGGTGCTTGATGCGCTGATCAAAATCAAAAATGAAAAAGACAGCAGCCTTACGTTTCGCCGGTCGTGCCGCGAGGGAATTTGTGGCTCTTGCTCGATGAATATTGATGGCACCAACACGCTTGCCTGTTTGAAAAGCATCAGCGATGTCAAAGGCGATGTGAAAATCTATCCATTGCCGCATATGCCAGTCGTCAAGGATTTGGTTCCCGATCTCAGCAATGCCTATCGGCAATTGACCTCGATTGAACCCTGGCTGAAAAACGATAGCAAAGTGGCTGATGGCGGCGAGCGTCGGCAATCACCTGCCGAGCGGGAAAAGCTGGATGGTTTGTGGGAATGTGTTTTGTGCTTTAGCTGTTCGACCGCTTGCCCAAGCTATTGGTGGAATAGTGATGAATATCTAGGTCCGGCTGTTTTGTTGCAGGCCTATCGCTGGATTTCGGATAGCCGTGATGAACAGAAACGCGAACGGCTTGACGCGCTTGATGACAGCTTTTCGCTGTATCGCTGCCATACGATTATGAATTGCGCGAAAACCTGTCCAAAGGGATTGAACCCAGGCAAGGCGATTGCTGGCATTAAAAGCGAGATGGCGCAACGGTAATTTCCGGCGTAGGGTTTGGTCAAAGTCACAAGCTGGTAAATCGTCATGACCAATGGCCAAAACGACCACCACCTTTATCCAAGCCAGAAACTGGCCGCAAAGATTGCTGCCAAAACCCTGCATGCCGATCCGGCACAGGCAGCCATTGCCCTACGTCTTGACCAGCTGATTGACCGATTGCAGACAGCCGCATTGCCGCGCCGTAAATGGCCAATGGTGATCCGCCAGATGTTGGACAAGATTTTGGGCAGCCTATTCGGCCGGATTTTGCCACCTGCGCAAGCGCCAGTCAAAGGGCTTTATATCTATGGCGGGGTTGGCCGCGGCAAAACTATGCTGATGGATATGTTTCATGACTCGGTTGCTGCACAAGGGCTGGGTCGGCCAAATCTGCCTGCCATTTGGCGGCTTCATTTCCATGATTTTATGGTTCTGGCACAAGATGTGATTCACGAGGCGCGTAGCAAGGGTGCTGATGATCCGATTGAAATGGCCGCTGCTGATTTGGTGCGGCGCGGTGCGGTGATTTGTTTCGATGAAATGGAAGTGCGCGATATTGCCGATGCGATGATTTTGGCGCGGCTATTTTCGGGCATGTTGAAACGCGGTGTCATTGTTGTTGCCACTTCAAACCGGCATGCCGATGATCTGTATAAAGACGGGCTTCACCGCGACCGGTTTTTGCCCTTCATTGATCTTTTGAAACAGCGCTGCGAGATGTGCCAGCTTGATGATGGCACTGACTGGCGCGGTGCGGTTCTGGCTGATTTACCAGCATGGCATGTGCCGTCACAAACGGCGCGTCCGCAGTTGGAATCGGCTTTTGACAAGCTCGCTGGCGGCGCGGCAATCACCGCTGAAACGATTCGCGTTGCTGGGCGCGACATTACCATCGAACGCGCGGCGGGTGATGTTGG
>JAFMNI010000146.1 GCA_017859295.1 Candidatus Puniceispirillum sp.
CCTCAGCCGCAGCACGAACCGCATCAAGCCCCAGCAATGCGCCGGTTGCAAGAACTAGCTGGCCACCATTTTCGCGTGCCATATCTTCGATATCTTCATTCGCAAGAATGCCAGCACCGCTTACCGTCACCAGAATGCGCCCCCGCGAAAACGCCGCAATGGCAACATCGCGAAACACCGACTTTGGCGCGCAATCAACAATCACATCACAGCAAGCTGCCACCTCGTCAATTGACATCAATTCAACCGGTGATGACAGGCTGGCAATGCTGGCAAGTGCCTTGTCGCGTCGGCCAGACGCAATTGCCACCAGCGACATGCCGTTAATGCCCTCATCAAGCGCCTTTGCAACAACATTGCCAATGGTACCAAGGCCAATAATTCCTACAGATAGCATATATTTTTCCTAAAGCGTTTGGCAGAGCATTTAACGATCAAAAACAAGATTATTTGACAGATTTATATTGACTCGGTGCGGCGAACCTTTGCAACCTTAATTAATAAAAACATATCTAACGCGGCGCCTATTTTCATTGACATGTTGTCGCTTAAACCAAGCAAGAGGGAGTAATCTTACTATGCTGAACTCAAGACTTTCAATTCTCGGAGCCGTGGCTGCCAGCGTCATGATGGCGTCATCTGTTGCACAGGCTGGATCCCATTCTGTTCCAAAGCTTCCTTGTGAAACAGCTCAATTGATAGTGCCTTGGAAGCCCGGAGGTGGCACACAGGTTCTTTATGCACTGGTTGAAAAAACCATTAGCGAAATGGACACGCCTTATAATTTGAAGGTGGTAACAGTTCCGGGTCAAGGCGGCAACAAAGGCGCCAAGCAGGCAGCCAAAGCTGCACCCGATGGCTGTACCCTATTTGCCATTCACCAGTCAGCGATCACCAGCTTTTTGAATGGCCGGATCGATTTCCATTATAATGGCTTCGACGCGGTTGCAAATGTTACGATCACACCGGACATCATCGGTGCTGCTGGAGATGCTCCGTTTAATTCAATTGAAGAAATGGTTTCATATGCAAAGGCCAACCCTGGTCAGGTAACTGCAGGCGCAACCTTTGGCTCAACATCACATTTCATCTGGCTGTTACTTCAAAAAGCGACCGGCGCAAAATTAAAACTTGTACCATATGATGGAACTGCTGAGCGCATGAACGCACTTCTGTCAGGTGCAATCACATTAGGAGCCGTAAACGTTGCGTCAGGCTTAAAGCATCTGGAGGCAGGCACAATTAAAGCTTTGGCAATTGCAAATGATGATCGTGACCCCAAACTGCCAAACACACCTACTCTAAAAGAGCGCGGCATAAATATGAGTTTCGCACTTGAGCGTGGTGTTGTGGCGCCAAAAGGCACGCCAAAAGAGGTTATCGATATGTGGGCTGGTATTATCAAACAAGCTGTTGATAATCCGAGCTTGCAAAAAGCCATGGCGGCGAAAGGCACCGGACTACGGTATCAGGGGCCTGCAGAATTTACCGCTTATTCCAAAGATCTATACGACGCTTATGAGGCTGTAGCCATCGAAATTGGCATGTATAAAAAATAAAAAAAGCTGCTAAAACCACGAAGTCTGCTTAACAACTAGATATTGGCTGGCAACCGCAAGTTGCCAGCCGCACTTTATTTTCTTTTCTAAATCATGCGGTTCAAACATGTCATTCAATCGGGATAGCTTAGTAGCTCTATGTCTAATATTGGCAAGCGGTGGTCTTATGCTTGCCAGTTTTGAGATACGAGAGCCTGACTATGGTGTTTTATCACCTGCGGCTTGGCCAAGGATAATCATCATAATCATTGGCGGCTTGAGTGTTATTTACCTCATACAGTCGTTCAGCACGCCGCAGAAAGACATTTCTCCTGTGCCAAAAAAGACGCTTAAGGAGTTTGTTTTATATTGGCGAAACGTGATTGCTGTCTTTTCGATTTTTGCATTGTACCTGCTGGCGCTTCCCTATTTGGGCATGTTAGTTGGTAACATTTTATTTAGCTTCATCCTGCTGACCGTTCTTGGCGGCTGGAATGCAATTTTAACACATCTGGTAATCGCCTTAGGTGCGTCTGGCGGCATGTGGATTCTCTTTACACATGTGCTGGAAGTATTTTTGCCACGCGGATCTTTGACGGGATTTTAAACCTCAAATGGATATTTTTCTCGAAGCACTGCTGAATATCATCGACCCAGTAACTTTGACTTATATGGTCATCGGTGTTGGTGCAGGGTTGATGGCAGGCTCGATTCCGGGCTTTACCATTGCAATGGCGATCGTTTTGACGCTGCCTTTTACTTTTTCAATGCCGCCCGCACAAGGGCTTGCGACGATGATTTCGGTTTTGGTTGGCGGTTTGTCTGGCGGTCTTATGTCGGGCATCTTAACTGGCATACCGGGAACACCATCTTCAGTGGCAACAACCTTTGACGGCTTTCCAATGGCGCGTGCTGGTGAGCCTGGCCTCGCCCTTGGCATTGGCGTCTGGTCTTCTTTTTGTGGCGGCATTATATCGGCTATATTGCTGGTGTTATTTGCGCCCCAGCTTGCGATGGTCGGGCTGGAATTCCAACCGTGGGATTTTTTCATGCTTGTCATGTTTGCCTTGACCGTGACGGCATCACTTGCTGGTGAACATCTGGTCAAAGGGCTTATCGCCGGTGCCGCCGGTTTATTTATCCGTACCGTTGGTGAGGATGACGCTGTTGGCGTTGGCCGGTTTGACTTTGGCTCCGATTATCTTTTGACCGGGTTTGACTTTATTGCAGTGCTGATTGGATTGTTTGCCTTTTCCCAGCTTCTGTCTGATTTGCGCAATCCCGTTACCGCCCGGAACGCACTTAGTGACAGGAAACAAGTTAAAGTCAAAATCGAACATCGCCGCGCAATCGGAATTTTGTTCAGAAACTGGACCGTTGTAATCCGTTCAGCATTAATTGGAATGTTTACAGGGATTCTTCCCGGCGCGGGCGGCTCTATTGCCAATATCCTTGCTTATGATCAGGCCAAAAAAGCCGCCAAAGATGACTCCAAATTTGGCAAAGGGGATCCCCGCGGTATCATTGCGCCTGAGGCGTCAAATAACGCTGTTGAAGGTGGCGCCTTGACCCCACTTATGGCACTTGGTATTCCGGGTGATATCACGGCTGCAATCATGCTTGGTGCGTTACTCATGCATGATATTGTGCCGGGGCCAACCTTCATAAAAGACGAGCCGGCACTTGCCTATTCCATATATATAGCTTTTTTCCTCGCGAGCTTCATCATGATTGGAATGCAGTCAGGTGTTCTCAGGGTTTTTGTCCTCGTAACGCGGATCAAGACTTATATTCTGGCAACTGTTATATTAACCTTTGCAACAATTGGCGTATTTGCTCTCCATAATTCAATTGAAGATATCTGGACATTATTCTTCTTTGGTATTTTGGGTTTCATAATGCGCCAGTTTGGGTTCCCGCTGGCACCAATGATCCTTGGTGTTGTTCTTGGCAATATCGCCGAGCTGAATTTGGCGCGAGCTTTGGCGATTGATTCCGACCCTATGCTGTTCTTCTTGCGGCCTTGGTCATTATTCTTTGCGATTATTGCGATATTCTCGATGGTCTTTCCGATTTACCAAAAGCATCGGGATACAGGCTCACTGCTCGAACGGTTCTTTTCGCCTCTGGTGCTGCTCAGCATATCGTTACCACTATTCATGATGGGTGGCCTCTTGCGGACCACGCTGGCGTTTGCGGCTATCGCGGTTAGCAGCTTTGTAATGTGGCGGCGGTTTGGCAAAACCAAAAAGGGCTAGTCAAAAAAACAGCGGTGAAGCCATTGCTGTCACCGCTGTCATTACTCGGCAGAAATTACCGATTTGGCATTTCAACTCTGTTTAACCCTCGTCAGATACGAACAGATTTCCCGATGCCAATTTGCGTGCGGTTCGCACCAGACCAGCAGAATTCAGATCAAAGCCATTACCGCCTGTATTATAATCAACAACAACATCAATCATGCCTGACGGATGTTCGATCGTCACGGTTGCCGGAGTGGTTGTTGGCCGCGTCAACAAACCATCGGCGATACTGCCAGGTGTCATGGCGCATGAGGCAAGGCATTGCGCGCCCGTTACCGCCATTGTCGGATGTGGTTCCCACGGCATAAAATAGCGTGCGGCAATCGTACCCCCTGCCTTTGCCGGTGCAAAAATGGCAAATTTTGGCGTTACCGATTGGCTGACATCGCCCATGCCCATTGCTGAACCCGCTGCCAATCTGACGCGCTCCATCCGCGCCATGAAATTTTTGTCCGCCTGCAATTCTTGGACGGTTTCATGGCCGGAAAGGCCAAAAGTATCGGCGCGCGCGGTAACGGTTGGCATCGCCACATCCATACAGGTCACTTCAATATCGTCAAATTGATCGCGAAGATTACCCGTTGGCAGCAATTTTCCAGTGGCCGCACCAACAACATCCATGAATTGAAGGTCAATCCGCGCGGCGGTTCCAGGCACGCCATCAATCGCGGTGTCGCCATCATAGCGCACGACCCCACCCGGCGTTTGCACCCTTGCCACGACCAATGCGCCTGTATTAACAAGCT
>JAFMNI010000001.1:0-33679 GCA_017859295.1 Candidatus Puniceispirillum sp.
CGATCACCAGCATCAGATCAACCGCACCGGCAATATCCTTGACCGCCTTTTGCCGATTGGTTGTCGCATAGCAGATATCTTCGCCGCGCGGACCCGATATATCGGGAAAGCGGAATTGCAGAACCGAAATAATCTCGGCAGTGTCATCGACTGACAAGGTTGTCTGGGTGGCAAAGGCAAGATCGGCCCCTTTGGGCGGTGTAACATGCCGTGCATCATCAACCGTTTCGATCAAGGTCACTTCGTCTGGATTCACCTGACCCATTGTGCCTTCGACTTCGGGATGACCAGCATGGCCAATCAGCAGAATATGACGGTGATTATCGGCATGACGCCGTGTTTCAATATGCACTTTGGTGACCAATGGGCAGGTGGCATCAACAGCAATCATGTTGCGGCGTTCAGCCTCATCCACAACGGCACGGGCGACGCCATGCGCGGAAAAGACAACCGGGGCATCCGTTGGCACGTCGTCCAACTCATCAACGAAAATTGCGCCTTTTGCGGCCAGCCCGTCAACGACCGTCTTATTATGAACGATCTCATGGCGAACATAGACTGGCGCCCCAAATTTTTCCAGGGCAACCTCGACAATGCGAACCGCACGATCAACGCCAGCACAAAACCCGCGCGGTGCAGCAATGGTCAGTTTTTTACGACTTGTTTTCATAAGTATTGTTGTTGCCCGTTTCCTGTGTTTAGGTCAATTGCTGTTAAAGAAAAAAAGCTTTATGTTGGACTTATGAAACAAATGTCATTTATGGCCTTGATTGGCTGCTCGGTTCTTTTGGCTGGTTGTGCCAGCCAAGATGAGGTGGTTTTTTGCCCAACGATAAGCGCGCCCGAAGAAGGAGCGCGTGCCTTTGTGCGATCGGATAATGTCAGACAGGTTTTTGATGTTCGCCTGAATGGGGTGAATGCCATCTGTACGCGGCATAATTCAGGCGGCACGATGGTGGCGTTGAGTGTTGGGCTGAAAGTAAAGCGTTTGCTGGCTGAGGGTGCGGAAAATGATGTTGTCGCTGTGCCGATGATGTCGGCGATTGTTGATGCCAATCAAACGGTTATTTCTAATCAGGAATTTGGCTATCGTGTTGGCTTTGATAAAGGCAGTGATCGCAAATTCCCAGTTACCGATATCGAACAGCTTGTTCCGGCCGAGGCAAGGCTGGTGATTAGCCTTCGGCCTGCCTATTAGGATTCTTCCCAAACATGACGCATAAAAAACGCCTGTTCAGATGAACAGGCGTTTTTTGGGTCATTGATGACCTTAATTCAGTTTTTCAATCTCGGCAGCCGCACTATCGACAAGGGCAAGACTGGCCTTTTCATCTAGATTGCTGGTGATGATTTCAGTCGCTGTGGCGACAGCCAAGGCAGCGGCCCGCTCGCGCAGTTCGGCAACCATACTGGCTTCGGCAGCTTTGATCTTGGCATCTGCCTGCTGTTCACGGCGTTTGACCGCCGCAACCGCATTTTTCTCGGCAGTTTCACGAATGCGCTGGGCAGTCGCTTCGGCCGATTGCAAAATGGCTTTTGCTTCTTCTGCTGCTTCGCGATGAAGACGCTGGTATGATTGCAGCTCTTCAAGCGCCGCGTCGCGCAATGCCGATGCTTCTTTCAGCTCACTGCTGATCTTTTCTGAACGCTCATCAAGCATGGCACCGATGGCACCGCCCGCTTTGCGCCAGACAAGGGCAATAAAGACCACAAAGCCAACGGCTACCCATACCGATTCAAGAACGATTCCCTGTTCCATCAGTTTGTCTCCTGCTTGGCAAGTTTTGTCGCAATTGATGATGCGGTTTTGCTGGCCTGCGCGCTGCTGGTTTTGATACCGGCAAGCGAGGCAACTGCTGCCATGGCAGCTTCAGCGGCAACATCATTCAAATTGGCCATTGCACTTGTTTTGGCTTCGGCCAGTTTGGCTTCGGCGGCCCCAACTTTGTCCGCCAGCTTCTTTGCAATTTTTGCATCAGCAGCTTCGGCTTTTTTGGTGGCTTCCATTGCGGCTTGCTTGGCAAATTCAGCAGCTTCAATACGCGCCTTTTCAAGGTCGCTCTCGTAATCGGCACGAATTTTGGCAGCATCAGCGCTGGCTGCACGGGCTTTTTCAAGATCGCCATCCACGGTTTGGCGACGTTCTTCGAGAACAGCACCAATGCGTGGCGTTACGATTTTGGCCATAACCAGATAGCCTGCACCAAATAGCACGACTAGCCAGAACAGCTGTGATGGCCACGTGGCAATATCAAGCTGTGGCAGACCCGGCTCGCTAGCGCCAGCTGCAAAAGCCTTTGCCGACATGAAAGCCGGAAGGGCGACTGCAATTGCGGTTAGCCGGTTTCTTGTATTTTCCGTCATTTTTATCCCCTTGCCCGCCTGCCGGTTGTGGATCGAAAACGAACCGCAATGCCGGCAAGCAAGTCATGGAATGTTTGTTGCGAATTCGGGTCTTTTTACAGAGCGAACAAAAGCAACAGGGCAACAACCAGTGCGAACAAAGCAATCGCTTCGGTCAAGGCAAAACCAAGAATGCCGATACCGAAAACTTCACCACGAGCCGCAGGGTTGCGTGCGATAGAGGTTACAAGTGCAGCAAAGATGTTGCCAATACCAACACCAACACCAGCAAGAGCGATAACGGCCAAACCGGCACCGATCATTTTTGCAGCTTCTACTTCCATAATCATAGTCCTTCCATGAGTTTCTATTTTGTTTAGTTCAATTCACACCGCTGCGATTCCCCAGCGGATTCGGGTAGGCCTCTGCGCCTAGTGTAGATGCAGGGCGTCGTTCAAATACATACAGGTCAAGATGGTGAAGACATAGGCTTGCAGCGCCGCGACCAGCACTTCAAGACCGGTCAGGCCAATCAGCGCAACAAACGGCAGCAATGACCCAGCCATTGCCAGCCCACCAGCGCCAGAAATCATCACGGCCAAACCAGCGAAAACTTTCAACATGGTGTGTCCTGCCAACATATTGGCGAAAAGTCGAACCGACAGGCTGACCGGACGCACGAAATATGAAATGACTTCGATGACAATTAAGAAGGGGATCAGCACTTTTGGCGCGCCAGCTGGAACGAAAAAGCTGAAGAAATGCAGGCCATGCTTGAACAGCGCAATGATCGTCACGCCAACAAACACAAAGGCGGCCATCGCAAAGGTCACGATGATCTGCGAGGTAAAGGTATAAGAATAAGGAATAAGCCCAAGCATATTTCCAAAAAGCAAAAACACAAAAAGCGTAAAGATGAATGGGAAATAGGGGCGGCCTTCGCTGCCAACATTGCTTCGAACCATTTCAGCAACAAATTCATACATCATTTCTGCCATGCCCTGCATGCGGCCTGGAACCATATCGGCCCGGCGCATCGCGCTGATCAGAAAAATGGCACTGACGCCAATGGCAAGCAGCATAAACAAGCTGGAATTGGTGAATGACACATCATAACCACCAAGTGACAGTTCAACCAATGATTTGATTTCAAACTGCTCGACTGGGGAATGCATTCCTTCAGAATTGCTCATTGCCTGTCAGCTCCCTTAATCTTCTTTGTCTGATGAGTTTTTATGCTCATCGAAATAACCTGCGGCCAATCCTCGGCCAGTAAATACACGCCAAACATTTAACATGCCAGCGATTGCTCCCATAAAAAACATCACCAACATAAATAGGGGCGATGTATCAAGCCATCGATCCAGCGCCCAGCCGATAAAGGCACCAACCATAACACCGGCAACAAGCTCGGTGGCAACGCGTCCCATGATTGCTGCCATGCCTTCGGGAAGGGCAGATCGGCCAGGCCGGTCTTTTTCTTCCCGCTGCGCTTGCAGCTTGTCCAGACGACGGTCAATCTCCGCGAGACGTTGTTTGTCTCCTTGCGTGTCTTTGTCGTTCATCTGGTCGTCCCAATCCTAAAAAGCCGCGTCCGTTGCAGCAGGATATGGCGGGTTCACACGAAGCTATTCCTATGGTTATCCAATACCTAGTTAGGCAGGTGAAATGCCGCTGTTATGGACAGCGACCACCCCTACCGAAATCGCGCTCAAAATAGGGGGGTGGGTTGGTCTTTGTCAAGCCTTCAATGGGTGTTCTTTTGCCGCAGATTTCTGCGGATTAGCTGGCTTGCGGAAATGTTCTTGGTGAATCGCTGAAAAGCAGGGGCTAAGCAACCGCATTATCACGGATTCTTTCGGCTGTCTGAAGATCAACGGAAACCAATTTCGAGATGCCGCGCTGTTCCATGGTGATGCCGAAAAGCCGATCCATGCGCGCCATTGTCATGCGGTGATGCGTAATCACCAGGAATCGGGTGTCAGTCTGGTCACAAATATCACGCAAAAGATCACAGAATCGAACCACATTCGAATCATCAAGCGGGGCATCCACCTCATCAAGAACGCAAATCGGCGCCGGATTCGTCAAAAAGACGGCAAAAATTATCGCCAGCGCGGTTAGCGCCTGTTCACCGCCCGATAAAAGCGACAGTGATTGAAGGCGTTTACCCGGTGGGCTTGCCAGAATCTCAAGCCCAGCCTCAAGTGGATCATCGGCATTGGTCAGCTGTAATTCCGCCGTGCCGCCACCAAACAGCTTTTTGAATAGCCGTTTGAAATGCTCATTCACGTCGCCAAAGCTTTTCAAAAGACGTTCGCGGCCTTCACGGTTCAATTGGCTGATCGCCGCGCGTAACTTGCCAATGGCGGCAATCAAATCATCACGTTCGGTTTCCATGCTGGTGATGCGCGTTGCCACATCTTCCATTTCCGCTTCGGCGCGCAAATTGACAGGGCCGATATTATCGCGCTCGCGGATCAGGCGATGAACACGCTCTTCCAGAACATCAATACTGGCAAGCGCCTCGCCATCTTCGATGCCAGCAATTTCGGCAACATCTTTTGGCGCACAATTCAATTTATCCGCAATGCGGTCTTTTAATTCGGCAAGGGAGGCATTGCAGCGTTCTTCGCCAGCTTCGGCGCGGATTTGGGTTTCACGCGCTGTCGCAAGGGCATTATCAGAATCGCGTTGCAGTGATTCGGCCTCGGCAAGGCTGGTTTCGGCAAGCCGAAGCGCATCCGCCGCATCTTGACGATTCTGTTCGGCAATTTCCAGCCGATCACCAATCTCAAGACGCTGTTTGGCGATGGTTTCGGGAAGCGTTTCCAAACGGTGCTGTTCTTGATTGCCGTCAATCAGGCGTTTTTCCAATTCGGCAATGCGGCCGCTTGCGCCGTCAAGACGTTGCTGCCATGCGCTTGCTTCCTGATTACAGCTTGATTGGCGGCGGGTCGCCGTGCCAACCAGATCGGCGAGGCGTGATTCGGCCTGCATCGCCTCGGCAAGGGCAGTGCGTGATGTTTCGGCAGCGTTTCGAGCCGCCACTTCGCCAGCGGCAAGGGCGGCATCATCGGCAAGCCCCGCAATTTCAACCTCGCAATTTGCCAGACTGGTGGCTAATTCATCAAGGCTGGTATTTAGCTCGGCCGCCCGGTCGCGCCCTGCGGCCAGTTTCAAGGCGTCGGATTCAGCGCGGCGGCGGCTGTCACCAAAAGCCTGTTCGGCCTGCATGCTGGCACTACGGCAAGATTGAACATGCTCACGCGCGGCAATAAGCGTTGTTTCGCTGGTGCTGGCGATGGCACCGCTTTGATCCAGCTTTTGACCAGCCTTTGCCGCGTCATCTTGCAGAGCGTCAAGGCGGCGACGCTGGCGGATACGCTCGGCGCTTTTGTCAGATTGATTGGCATGGCGTACAAAACCGTCCCAACGCCAAAGACTGCCCGATTTGGTGGCAATGGCTTGGCCGGGAAGAAGGCTGAATTGCAAGGCTTCGGCTGTCGATGCGTCATCAACCACCCCAACACCGGCAAGTGACGCTGCCAGTGCTGGTGCCCCTGTTACAAAATCGGCAAGCGGCATCGTGCCATCTGGCGGGGACAGGCTGGCCTTGCTGCCTTCGCGCCAAAACCCCTGATTGCCGCTGCCAACCGGTGCCGCTAATTCATCTGCAAGATAGCCGGCAAGTGCGGTTTCCATGCCATCACTGACCGAAAGCTGATCAGCAATTGGCGCAGCATCATGGTCGCCAAGATCGGCCAGAAGATATTGTAGCGCGTCAATTTCCGCCTGAAGGCGAGTCATGTGCGATTCGCTGTCACGTTTGGCATTCAGCGCAGATTCGGCAGCAGCATTCGCATCGGTGAGGGTTTGTTCGGCTGTTTCCAAGGCTGATTTGGCCGCCATGAAATCGGCTTCGGTTTCTCGTTTGGCCTGATCTGACTGGCTGGCCTCGGCAAGCAGGGTTTCAAGCGACAATTGCGCTAGCGCGGCATTTGCCGATTGAATACGATTTTCGATATCCTGTTTGCGGCTGGCCAAACTATTGCGGGTGGTCGCAGCGGCGCGAAGAGCGGCGCTAGCCTCGGCAAGGTTGGCCTCATTCTGGCTTGCGGTCAGGCGTGCCGCCTCTAAAACATCTTTCGCCGCAGCCTGTTTCGGGCTGGCTTCGGCAATTTGAACGGCTAGGGATTCGGCTTCATCGACAAGCCGCGCAACGGCTGATTTTGCATCATCAAGAAGGCTGGTTTCGCGGGCGATATCTTGGGTAAGCTGGTTTTGCCGGTTGGCAAGCTGGGTCAGGGCATCGGTAACACGCGCCTCTTCACGATCCAATTCTTCGCGGCCAAGCGCCAAGCGTTGATATTCGGCGGCTTTTTCGGCCTCGCTTGCCCGCAGGGGCGGAAGCGATGCGGCAATCTCGCTTCGGGCGGTGGCGCAACGGGCGGCAATTTCGGCACGCGCGCCAACATCTAATTTGGCTGCACCAAGCGCCGCGGTGGCGGCATCGCGATCCTGTTCAGCGGCCATCCAGCGAGCAAGAAGGAATTGTGCTTCGGCTTTACGAATGCGATCGGCAACTGACCGGTAACGTGCCGCTTGGCGGGCTTGTTTACGCAAGGAATCACGCTGTTCGATCAGACCGGCGATGACATCATCAAGCCGTTCAAGATTGGTTTCGGCGGCGCGAAGCCGTAATTCGGCCTCATGTCGTCGCGCGTGTAATCCGCGAATATTTGCCGCTTCTTCGATCAGGGTTCGCCGGTCAACGGGTTTGGCACCAACAATCGCGCCAATGCGTCCCTGACTGACAATGCCGGATGATCGCGCGCCGGTGGCGGTATCGGCAAACAGCAATTGCACATCACGCGCCCGCGCCGGTTTGGCATTCACATAATAGCTGCTGCCTTTGCCGCGCTCAATTTTGCGGGTGATTTCCAATTCATCAACATCATTGAATTCGGCAGGGGCTTGGCGATGACGGTTATCAAGCTGAAGGGTGATTTCGGCAAGATTGCGCGCGGGGCGCTGTTCGGTGCCGCCAAAAATCACATCATCCATTTCGCCGCCACGCATTTGGCGCGCCGAGCTTTCGCCCATAACCCAGCGAAGCCCCTCAACGATATTGGATTTGCCACAGCCATTTGGCCCGACAATGCCTGTTAGGCCGGAATCAATCTCAACCTCGGCGGATTCCGCAAAGGATTTGAATCCGGCCATTTTCAGGCTTCGAAAAATCACATTAACAACCTGTCATTAGTGACGTCTGAAATCAGGCGTCCGTTGCATTTATCTTGGCAGCAAAATCTTCATATGACAGATCGCCAGAAATGATGGTTTTGTCATTGACCACAAAAGATGGTGTCGATTGTATTTCCCAGCTTTTATAGGCTTTTTGACGCATTTCAACAATCGCTTCAAGAAGAGGCCTATTACCCATAACGGCGTCAAAATCGGCGGCGCTCATTCCGGCAAGCCGCGCCATTTGCGACAAGGCGGCAAGCGGATCCGGATTGCGCGCCCAGCGATCAATATCTTTCAACAGCATCGAAATCATTGGGAAATATTTATTTTTTGGCAAAGCCCGTGCCAGCGCATGGCCGCGAAGCGCAATTTGATCAAGCGGGAAGGGCTGCATCTCAAACCGCACCATGCCAGTGTCAATCAACCGTGTTTTCACATTGGGAAAGGTGTTGTTGTGAAAGCTGGCGCAATGCGGACAGGTCATTGAAAATAATTCAACAACTTTGATCGGGGCATCACCCTTGCCAAGAACGCGCGGTGAGGTCACATGCGCGATCGTTGGCTCAAGGGCAAAGGCAGCGGTTGGCAAAAGCGATATCGCAGCACCCCCCAGCAGGATAGCGCGGCGATCAAGGGCGAAATTCATTTGGTTTTGTTTCATCATGGGGCAATCATAATCCAAGGGGAAAAGCGGGGCAATGCACGATTTTAGGACAATAGCATTTAATTTGGGCGTCGATCCTTTGTCTGATCTTTTGCGCTAATTCTTTGCGCCTTCATCTTCGCCAACCGGCCCGCCTAGCCGCCGAAGCGCCGCGCGCAGTTCGGGTGATTTGATATGTTTCAGTTTTTCATCAAGCGTCCAAATATCAGGCGCATCCGAAATTGTAGCCGGTTTTTTGGGCGGCGTTTTGGGGGTTGATGGTGGCAAATTCTGCACAAGGGTGATGCGGCCAACAGCCTGATATCCAAAGGCGGCATTTACCTGATCAATGATTTGGGCTGACATGGCCTGGGCTTGGGGGCCGCGGCCCGAGGCGATTTGCAATTTCAATGTTCCGTTATTGCGGCTGCCACGCGGAAAGTGAATATCTGCCGGTCGGCACCATGCAGCCGTATCACCAACAATATCATGCCAATGCGAAATAAGGCGGCTAATCGCAAAACCACGCTCGTTCGCCGATGGCGCGACCATAGGTTCGATCATGGTCGATAGCCGCCGCATTTTATTTAATCGGTTTTTGGGCGGTTTCACCATGATTTGCTGTGCCGGTTCAATTGTTTGTTGATGAATAAGAATAAAGGGTTTTGGGCGACTTGACCCAATTACCGAATACACTAGCATGACCGATCCCTGTTGCAAAATATGCCAAATAAAAAGATAGACATTCACAACGCCAAATCAGTTTTTCGGATAACAGGATATAATCGCGTGGGTAACAATAAATCGCAAACATTCCCAACGGCCGCTTTGTTTGGATGGTATGACAAGCATGGTCGCGATTTACCATGGCGTCGCCGCTGGCCAGATTTAGCCCCTGCCTATCATGTTTGGCTGTCGGAAATCATGCTTCAGCAAACCGTTGTGGCAACGGTGATTCCCTATTTTCTCGATTTTACCCGCCGCTGGCCAACCATCAATGATCTTGCCTCAGCACCGCTTGATGATGTGTTGGCGGCATGGGCCGGCCTTGGCTATTACGCCCGCGCGCGCAATCTGCATAAAGCGGCGGTGATGGTGGCGACTGAATGGGGCGGACAATTTTCCGGTGATCATCGCCATGCCAATGATGTTGCTGATTTGCGCGCTCTTCCGGGGGTTGGCCCCTATACTGCCGGTGCGATCGCTGCCATCGCGTTTGGCCAGCAGGCTGTAGTTGTTGATGGTAATATCGAACGGCTGTTCAGCCGCTATTTTGCGATTACAACCCCGCTACCAGCGGCCAAAACCGAAATTGCGGCTGCCTATGCGGCTATTTTGCCGGTTGATCGCCCATCGGATTGGCCGCAAGCCTTGATGGATTTTGCCAATGCGGTCTGCACACCGAAACAGCCGCTTTGTGATGGCTGCTGTTTTGCCGAATCATGTCAGGCTTTGGCGCGCGGTTTGGTTGATCAATTGCCGGTCAAGCCGGTCAAAACACCCAAGCCGGTTCGGCGGGCGATTGCCTTTGTGGCGGTCAATGATCAAGGCGAAATATTTTTGCACCGCCGCCCCGATAAAGGGCTTCTTGGCGGTATGCTAGCCTTTCCTGAAATTGGCCTTGCGTCAAAACAGGCGGATCAAAATCTTGATCAGACAATGGCACCATTTGCCGCTGATTGGGTTTTGCGCGATGAACCTGTTTTGCATGTTTTTACGCATTTTGCGCTTGAGATGAAAATTTGCCTTGCCAGCATTGAGGGGACACCGCAACCAATCATAGATGATATCAAAGGCCATTGGGCAAAGCCGCGTCCAGCTGATTTGCCAAGCCTGATGCGTAAAATATGGAAAGCCGCCGCGGCAATGCCGTTACCGCCACATGCCAGCCGCTAGCGGCGGCCTTTGATGATTGCGCTTTAAATGGTTGCGCTTTTGGTGATTGCCCCTTTAGTGATTGCCCCTTTAGTGATTAAAGTGGCGCATGCCGGTAAATACCATGGCAATACCAGCCGCATCAGCCGCCGCAATCACGTCATTATCCTTGACCGATCCGCCAGGTTGAATCACCGCTGTTGCCCCCGCTTTGATCAAGGCTTCAAGACCATCGGCAAATGGGAAAAACGCATCTGACGCCGCGACTGATCCAATCGTACGGGATTGTGGCCATCCATGAATTTCGGCAATGTCCGACGCCTTGTGAACGGCGATGCGGGCGGCGTCAACACGGCTCATCTGGCCGGCGCCAATGCCGGCGGTACTGGCGTCTTTCACAAAAACAATGGCGTTTGATTTCACATGTTTGGTGACTTTCCACGCAAACAGCATATCGGCAATTTCCGCTGGGCTTGGGGCGCGTTTGGTGACAATTTTCAGATCGTCAGCACTGACCATGCCGCCATCGCGGGATTGCGCCAAAAACCCACCCGCAACCGATTTGATTTTGATGCTGCTTGTGCTTCGATCGGGCATGTCGCCGGTGATCAACAGCCGCAGATTGGGCTTTGCCGCCATAATGGCCTTGGCCTCATCGCTGGCATCAGGGGCAATCACCACTTCGGTAAAAATGCTGGCAACGGCGGTGGCGGTTTCGGCATCAAGTGGCCGGTTCATGGCAATGATACCGCCAAAAGCGCTAACAGGATCAGCCGCCAATGCGGTTTGCCACGCCGCCGCAAGATTTTCACCGCTTGCCACACCGCACGGATTGGCATGTTTGATAATGGCAATCGTTGGTTTGTCGAATTCGGCAACAAGTTCAAACGCCGCATCGGTATCATTAATATTGTTATAGGATAATGGCTTGCCCTGAATTTGCAAAGCCGAGGCAACCCCGGGTCGGTTCTGGCCGGTTTTATAAAGGGCGGCTTGCTGATGCGGGTTTTCGCCATAGCGCAAATCAATGATTTTCCGGCCAGCGGTTGATGTGATTTGCGGCAGGTCTTCACCAAGGCTTGTTGCCATCCATCCTGAAATGGCGCTGTCATAAGCGGCCGTGCGGGCAAAGGTTTTTGCCGCCAGACGCCGGCGAAGCGCAAGGTCTGTTCCGCCCTGATTTTCGATGGCATCAGCAACATCACCATAATCGGCAGGGTCACAAAGAACGGTTAAAAAATCATGGTTTTTAGCCGCAGCGCGCAGCATTGCAGGCCCGCCAATATCAATTTTTTCAACAAGCGAATCATGGTCACTGGTTTGCGCTAATGTATCTTCAAACGGATAGAGATTTACCACCAGAAGGTCGATCCCCTCGATGCCTTGTGCCGTCATGGCGGCAACATGGTCATCAAGGTCGCGCCGCGCCAGCAAACCGCCATGAATTTTGGGGTGAAGCGTTTTGACGCGCCCGCCCATGATTTCAGGAAATCCGGTTACATCGGCAACATCGGTAACGCGAAGACCGGCATCGCGAAGCAGGCTGGCTGTCCCGCCGGTTGATAAAAGATCAATCTTGGCCGCGGCAAGCCGTGTGGCAAGTTCGACAAGGCCGGTTTTGTCTGAAACCGAAAGAAGGGCGCGGCGAATAGGAACAGATGAAGAAGAGGTCATGATATGGCTTGCCAATCCTGCCTAGCAGAAAGGTTGAATTTACGGCGGTCTTTATGGCCGAGCTTGGCTGGAAAGGCAATTGCCGATCGCGATAAAACCGCCTTTAAGCAATCTAGCCAAGCCGAAGCAATCTAGCCAAGCGGGATGAGATGCATCATCGCGCCAGCCAAGGCGGCCAATCCCAAAAGCCAGAAAAGCCCAAGCCCGCGCCCAAAGGCCAGAAATGCACAAACCAGCGTAATCGCAATCACCCGCAGGTCAAGGCTTGCCAGATCGGGGGTCAGAATATGGATCATGCCAAAATCGGTCATGCTGGTTTCGGCAAAAAACAAATGCAGCGCAAACCATGCAAATAAATTGGCAATCACACCAACAACGGCGGCCATAATGCTGGCTAATGCGCCTTGCAAACGTGGTTGATATGTTAGCCAGTCAAGATAGGGCGCACCGGCAAAGATCCATAAAAAACAGGGAATGAAAGTTGCCCAAAGCGCAATGCCGGCACCGGCGACCCCATGGGCAATGCCCGCTGTTTTAAACGCCGCCAGAAAACCGACAAACTCAGTCACAAGGATTAAGGGCCCGGGGGTGGTTTCGGCAAGGCCAAGCCCGTCCATCATTTCAGCCGGTTGCAGCCAACCAAGCTGGCCAACGACATCTTGTGCCATATAGGCAAGCACCGCATAGGCACCCCCAAAAGTCACCACGGCAAGCTTGCTAAAGAAATAGCCGATTTCGGCAAGCAAAGGCGCATCGGCAAAAAGATCAATTGCCAATAATGGTCCCCACCAAATTCCAACCCAAATCAAAATGGTTTTGGCGGTGTCTTTGCTGTTTGGCAAAGGCGGCAATGTGGTCGATGCTTGGGGTTGGCGATTGCTGACAAAACCATAGATTGCTGCCATTGCAATGATCAAGGGAAAGGGCAGGGCAAGAATGAAAATGCCGCAAAAGCCGATGATGGCAATCACCCATTGATGCGGTTTTTGCAAGGCTTTTTTGGCAAGCCGGATCAAGGCCTGTAAAACAATGACGACAATCGCCGCTTTCACCCCTAAAAACAGCGCGCCAATAATGCCGAATGTACCGAAATAAACATAGGCAATGCCAAGGCAAAGCATGATCAAGGCACCGGGCAGAACAAATAACAAGCCAGCAACCAGCCCGCCAAGAACGCCATGAATCCGCCAGCCAGCATAGGTGGCAAGCTGCATCGCTTCGGGGCCTGGAAGCAACATGCAGAAACTAAGCGCATTCAAAAATTGCGCTTCGCTAAGCCAGCGTCGTTCGGCAACAATCAGCCGGTGCATCAGCGCAATCTGTGCAGTTGGCCCGCCAAAGGATAACAGCCCGATCTTGCCCCAGATGGCTGTTGATTGCACAAGCGGTGGCGGTGTCGTTTTGCCGATCTGATCTGGTCTGGATTGGGGTGGGGTCTGGGTCAAAAATGCAAACTTTCAATGACGGTCAAATTCTTGAGTCAAACATATGCTGCAACGACTGTTACTCGCCAAGATGGTGTTTTACAACGGCTCGTTCCGCTGAAATGCCCATTTGACGTCAATCGCGCCGATTGACCGGAGATCGGCGAGCGGAACATTAATAACAATCTGCTGACAATTCTTGCGCCCATCAATATCAAAAAACAGGGATGTATCCAACGCGACCGATGCGCTTGCGCGAAACACCCAACCGGCGCGATTGCCACGAATCTTGATCAAAACCCGCTGGTCGCGAAGCATGGCAACAGTTACGCGGGGGTGTAAATGAAACCGAATAACCGCCATACGGGCAATTTCACCCGGCGCGCCGGAATATTCTAGCCGATCAGCCCCGCGAAGATTGCCGCCGCCGGTTGATAGATATAATTTGCGATGATGAATAACGCCATGCGATGCCTCATAGCCATTATGGCTGGCAACTGCGAGCAGCCCGCCTTCGGCTGGCCCCATTTCAACATCAGATATTTTGGCAAGACGGCCGGTGGCAAAATCAGATGAATTCTGGCCATCAAGGGTCAGGGTCGAATGCGCTTTGGTCGAGCTTAGCAGGCGCTGAAGGTTAACATCGCCGGTTATCTGCCCTGGATTTACCACCAATAGATTCTGCCCAACGGCAAATTCGAAACCAAGCGTGCCAAGCCCCGTCACATCAGCATGTTCGGCCGGTTGTCCAACATCCATGATTACGGTTGATCGTCCAGATGAAAATCGCAAAAAACCGCTATAGGGGGCTTGTTGCAACAGTTTGCCTTTTTGCCCTGCGCGCGCCAGCGTTTCTTCGATGATCTCAGGATCGGAAAGGCCGGCACCGTTAAAGCGGGCAAATTGCCCATCAGCATGACGCCACATGCGGCAGATTGCGCCCATTTTGGCAATGATTGTATCAAGCCAAGCAAGCTGTTCAAGCTGGTTTGCAATGCCGCTGTTCCGAATTTCGATCAGGTCGCGCATGATGGCTAGATGCCTATCAGGCATACGGCTTTTATGGCCGCCATCAGCATGAATCATACCGTCAATCAGCGGCACCAGAAATTCCATCAGATTATCAAGGTCGCTGGCCTCGGCACCAAGTGCGGCCTCGGCAATGATCAGCCCGCGTAACGCGCCAACGCGGGCATCATGATTATAGAGCCGCTTCCAATCAATCGCCAAACAGCGTGCCTGCAACCCGATTGAGTCGCTAATTTGCTGCTGGAATGTTTCATCGGCAGAACTGCCATACCAATCATAGCAAAAAACCAGATTTGCCAGACGTTTTCCCATGGTATCAGGTTGCCAGCTTTTGGCGTTCCAGCGACCATTGACCTTAAGCCAGTTGCTGATCAGGCTTCGCGCCCGACTGCGTGCCTGACTGCCACCAAATGTGCGTAAATCACGAAGCCACTCAAAATCGTCAAAGCCGTCACTGCTGATCCGCCAGCTGGAACCGCTGGTCATAATTTGCGATCCCTTGCTTGCCGCGCCGCGCCAATGGTCGGAATAGCCGGTGATGATCACATTTGGCTTGCTGCCGCGCAAACTCCACAAAAACAGGCCTGTGTGCCGGAATAGCTGTTCAAGCTTGCCAACACGCCATGAGTCAGGATTTTTGCCGCGCTTCGCCATTACTGCCTGTCGTTTGTCACGATTACGAAATGAATGCGTTCCCGCTTATTCTAAAGACATTAACCGCGCGATGAAAAAACCATCAACCCCGCCAATATCAACATAGTCGCTTGGCAGGATGCGGATACAGCCTGTTTCGGTGATTGATTTGGCAAAGATGCCAGCCTGATCGGCGGTAATGGGGTCAATGCCAAAGCGCCCATCAGCAGCATCAATGACCGCACTGATGATATCTTCACCTTCTTCGGGTTGTAATGAACAGGTGGCATAGACCATGCGGCCACCCGAACGAAGCCAGCCAAGCGCATTTGTTACCAGATCCCATTGGATTTGCTGTAAGGCAATAATGTCTTCGGCTTCGCGCTGGTTCAAAATATCGGGCCGTCGCCGCACCGTGCCGGTTGCCGAACAAGGCGCATCGACAAGAACCGCATCAACTGGCGCATCGGGGCTGTAGCTGGCACCATCGGCAAGCACAAGATCAGCCGGTAGTTTCAGGCGTTTCAAATTGCGCCGTAACCGATCGAGCCGTTTGCGGCTGTTGTCAATCGCGGTGACGCGGCCACCAGCGGCAATCAATTGCGCGGTTTTGCCACCTGGCGCGGCGCATAAATCAATAACGGCTTCGTCCTTGACGATATTTAACAGGCGAGCTGGCAAGGCAGCGGCGGCATCTTGCACCCACCATGCGCCTTCATCGAAACCCACCAGTAAAGATGGGTCGCCATCAAATTCACGGCGCAGGCTGTGATTGCCAATCAGGCGGGCGTCAAGCTTGTCCGCCCATCCGGCAGCATCATCTTTGACGGAAATATCAAGTGGCGGTGGCAGCATCGCAAGATCGGCAATGGCGGTGGTGGCTTCCTCACCCCAATAATGCCGCCAGCTTTGTTGCAGCCAGCTTGGCAGATTATCCATATGGCTGGTCGCTTCAAACAAGGCCTCGCCTTCACGGGTAAGGCGGCGCATCACCGCATTGGCAAGCCCGCACAACCGGTCAAATCCAGTTTGGCGCATCAGCTCGACCGTGCTGTCAACGGCGGCATGCGCCCCTGTTTTCAACAGCAAAAGCTGCGCTGCGCCCATCAGCAGGATAAGATTGGCATTGGCTTGTGCGCCAAAGGGTTTGCGCGCAACAAGCGGGGCAAGCACGCGTTCCAACTGGCCGCGATGGCGAAGGCTGGTTGTCGCCAGCAAACGAACAAAACGGCGATCACGATCTTCTAATTTGGGTAAGTCATGATTGGATGAAAGCGCCTTATCAAGCTGGATGCCTTCATCAACGGCGACCAGAAGATCATAGACGATACGGCGGCTTGTCAGCGATGTTGGAACGGCTTTTTTCGGAGCTGACTCTGGGCGCTTGCCTGCTGGCTTTGCCGGTTTGCCGCCGGTCTTTGCCCGCGATGCGGCGTTGGCTGTTTTATCGCCAGTCGGGTGCGGGGCTGGCCGATTGTTATTTGCCGATGATTTTCCTGAAGATGGTTTGCCCCCCGAAAATGATTTTCCCGAAGATGGATGATCGGCGGCTTTGTGCTCGCCGCGGTTTGCTGGCCGCGGCTTTGCGGCGCGTTTCGGCGTTTCCAAACGCAAAAGCGGCTTGTCGAGGCGGGTCGGTGTCGATGGGGTTTTGCGATCAGGCATTGAAAATTCCGATGGTTCATCTGCATAAAGCGGCTGATGACTTGTTTTTGGGCGTTTAAAGGGGCATATACCCAATTATGGAAAGAGACAAGAAAAACACGCCCGCAGCGGCCGTTGAACCGATCGATAAAACCGCGCAAAATAGTGATAATCTGCCGGAAAAGGCGGTTGATGGTGAAATGCCACCCGAGGTGAATGGCCCCAAAGGACCCGAGCCAACGCGCTATGGCGATTGGGAACAAAAGGGACGTTGCACCGATTTTTAAGCCATATGGTTTTGGCGGGATCGGGTTTCCGGTCTGTCAGCTAGCAAATGAGGCGTTGTGATGACACGGGTGAAATCTGGCATATTGGTGAGTGCGGCGCTTCGGCACGCCAGCGCGAATTTTATCGATTGCGTTCTGGCGCGCCGCGGCGACGCCGATGCTGGTGCCATTTTTGTGCATATTGATGCGCTTGACGGGCGTCATAAATTACTGGCGCGAAGCCTTGATTTTGAAGGCAATTACGCGTGGCAAATCATCACCAGCACCGAATGGGTAGATGGCGAAACCGCCACAAGCCGTCTTGCTGCTGAAACGAAGATGGATCACGATGCCTTTATTATTGCGGTATCTGACGCCAAGGCGCGAAACCCGTTTGACGCGCTGTGAGTTGGCTTTAGCTGGTTATGTGCGATGCGCCAATACCGCAATTGCTCCCTAGAAACGATGTCAAATCCGATATATTTTTTAGTAACATGCGACAACTTTATATGCTGCAATGGCAATCAGCACTTTCCATCAAAGAAATCCAAAGAAAGTAATAGATGTCAGATACATATCAGATTGATGAAAATAGTTTTCAACCGATAGATGGCGAGCGTCTACGCAACTCTGAACAAGTAAGCCACAAGCCAAAGGTGCTTCTTTTATATGGCTCTTTGCGAGAACGCTCATTTAGCCGGCTAATGACCGAAGAGGCTGCGCTCGTTTTATCCAAGCTAGGGGCTGAAACAAAAACATTTAATCCAACTGGACTGCCGTTACCGGATGATGCTGAACCAACACATCCTAAAGTTGCCGAGCTTCGAGATTTAGTCAGTTGGAGTGAGGCAATGGTTTGGTGTTCCCCTGAAAGGCACGGCGCAATGACCGGCATAATGAAAGCGCAAATTGACTGGATTCCGCTGTCTCTTGGCGCTGTCCGCCCGACACAGGGCAAGGTCTTGGCGGTTATGCAGGTTAATGGAGGTTCACAAAGCTTCAACGCGGTTAACCAGATGCGGATATTGGGGCGTTGGATGCGGTGCGTAACCATCCCAAATCAATCGTCAGTGCCAAAGGCATTTCAACAGTTTGATGAAAATGACCGAATGAAGCCATCGGCATTTTACAACAGAATGGTCGATGTGATGGAGGAGTTGATGAAATTCACACTATTGACCCGTTCTTGTTCAGATTATCTTACGGATAGATATAGCGAGCGTGTCGAAACGGCGGAAAAACTTATCGCCCGTGTCAACGCCACTGATTGACGCTATATAGTCGCCAATTCTTTCGGCATTAACTGCGCCTAATCGTCTCAGCCGCAGCCCGCAAAGCTGCGATATAGGCTTGCCCGCCCGCTGGTGACGACGTCCACCTTAGCCTTGCTCGAGCAAAGTTTGAGATGCATTAGATTCATCAGCTTTTGCGATGGCGCATTTCAATCGGTTATCGCGCGGGACAAGTTTGACCGCGTTTTAGACCAATGCTCAGCGTCACTCTTTGATGAAAATGTTTTGGACTGTGAGTGTTGGAATTTTCTACCTCGGCGGCGAATTGCTGCCATTAATTGGTGCTATGGTTAAATCGTCACAAATCTGTTAGGTAATAAATTGCTATTATGTGACATTTTGTGACAAGTCACTTTGAATGCTACATGTAATAATTTTGTTAAGTGCTGAAACTTATGAAGAAAAATACCGACAGCATTGACCGCCGCCTTTGTGTGGCACCGATGATGGATTGGACTGACCGGCATTGCCGTGTCTTTCACCGCCATCTTGTGCCTGATGCGTTGCTGTTTACCGAAATGGTAACCGCTGAGGCGGTTATTCATGGTGATCTTGACCGGCTTCTTGGCCATGATGAAATCGAACATCCGCTGGTGCTTCAGCTTGGTGGCAGCCAGCCCGACCGTCTGGCGATGGCGGTTGAACGCGCTGCCGACAAGGGATTTGCCGAAATTAACCTGAATGTTGGCTGCCCATCTGATCGGGTGCAATCTGGCCGGTTTGGTGCCTGTTTGATGGCCGAACCACAATTGGTGGCCGATTGCTGTTCGGCGATGATGGCGGCAAGCGATTTGCCGGTTACGGTTAAATGCCGCATTGGCATTGATGATATGGATCCTGAAGCGGGGCTTGATCAATTTGTTGATCGGGTTGCAGATGCTGGGGTTAGAATATTCTATCTTCACGCCCGCAAAGCATGGCTAAAAGGCCTAAGCCCAAAGGAAAATCGTGACATTCCGCCGCTTGATTATGATCGTGCGCGCCGTCTTGCCATGCGCCGTGATGATCTTGGGGTGATCTTGAATGGTGGGTTGGAAACCAAAGCGCAAATCGCCACTGAAATTACCGGGTTTGCCGGGGTGATGCTTGGCCGTGCCGCCTATCGCACGCCATATGTTTTGACCGAAATCGCCAATGATGTTTTTGGCGCAACCCCGCCAAGCCGTCGCCAAGTGGCCGAAGCCATGGCCGATTATGCCGATCGGATGATGGCAAATCATGTGCCGCTTCACAGCATAACACGGCATATGTTGGGGCTTTATGCAGGCCAACGTGGTGCCAAACATTGGCGTCGCCAATTGGGGGAACAGGCGCGGCTTGCCGATGATGGTGGCGGGTTTATTCGCAAGGCCGCCGATGAATGCGAAAATTTGGCAGCAAGGTTGGCCGCATAGTTGAAATCACGTTGGGATCGCGTTGGAGTCGCGTTGGATTTAAGGTAAATGATGGGGCGTCGCCGTCACGCTTGGCGATAACTGTCCGGCAATATCTCGATGTTTGGTAATATCTCGCTTTTTTAGAATTTTTGAAATGATTGGATGATGAAACATGAATGATCAGACCCCGTCGGGCAAAACCAAGGACGATGAAACCCCGCCATCAAATGGGCGGCGCATGCTTCTTGATTTTGGCCCACTTTTGCTGTTTTTCGGTGCCAATTATCTCTATAGCGACCTGATGTTCAGTGTGAAGGTGTTGGTGGTGGCAACGATTGTGTCGCTTGCGGCAAGCTGGGTTCTTGAACGCCGGATTCCGATGATGGCGGCATTTGGTTGTGCGGCGCTGGTGTTTTTTGCCGGATTGACCCTCTATTTCGATAATGAATTATTCATCAAGATCAAACCGACAATCCTGACTTTGATGTTTGCGGCGGCGATTGCTGGTGGGCGTGCCATGGGCCGTAACCCGCTTGCCGCGATTATGGGATCGCAGGTCAAGCTGACCAATGATGGCTGGCGGATCATGAGCTGGCTATGGGTGGCGATGTTTGTCTGTTCGGCGCTTGCCAATGAAATTGCCTGGCGAACCCTTAGCACCGATTCATGGGTGACTTTCAAGGTGTTTGGCCTGACTGGTATTTCGCTTGGCTTTGTGATGCTAAGCTTGCCGATCATCCAAAAACATCAGATCAATGATCAATGACCATGATCATTTTTGATGACGAAATATGACAAAATACGACCTTTTGTCGATCCAAGCACAAATTCAGTCGTCTTGACTTTACATTCAATAAGACAGTTTCTCCAAAACTTTTGATAATGGGTTTGAATTAACGCCTATTGCCTTGTCGCATTTTGGATTGTCAGATTTAGATTTGGCACTAGACTGCGACGCTGAAATGTCTAGGATCCGGCGGAAGGCTGGACTTACATGATTGCACGCAAAGACGTGTCGATGAAAAGGAATGATCATGGCTGATGAAGATGAAATTATCCTAGCTGATTTGGACGATGATGAACTTGTCCAGCAGATGCATGACGACCTTTATGACGGCATGCAGGATGAGATTGTTGAAGGTGTCAATATTCTGCTTGAGCGGGGTTGGACACCTTATGAGGTTTTGACCAAAGCGCTTGTCGAGGGCATGACGATTGTCGGCATTGATTTCCGCGATGGTATTTTGTTTGTTCCCGAAGTCTTGATGGCAGCGAATGCGATGAAGGCTGGCATGGGTATTTTGCGGCCGTTGCTTGCTGAAACAGGCGCACCACGGGTTGGCACGATGGTGATCGGCACGGTCAAGGGTGATATCCATGACATTGGCAAAAACCTTGTTTCGATGATGCTTGAAGGTGCTGGTTTTGACGTGATTGATCTTGGGATCAATAACCCGGTCGAAAACTATCTTGATGCGCTGGAAAAACACAAACCCGATATTTTGGGCATGTCAGCCCTTTTGACAACAACAATGCCTTATATGAAAGTTGTTGTTGATGCGTTGGTCGAAAAAGGAATCCGTGACGATTATATCGTTCTTGTCGGCGGCGCGCCGTTGAATGAGGCCTTTGCCGAATCAGTTGGTGCCGATGCCTATTGCCGTGATGCGGCGGTTGCGGTGGAAACAGCCAAGGAAATGATCAAGGCTAAATTGGAACGTGAAAAAGCAGCTGGCTAAATCGGAACAGCCAGCACGCCTACAGATCATTGCTTGTGGGGCGTTGGCGCGTGAATTGCTGGTGCTGATCGATCAATTGCCGGATGGCGCGGTTGCCTTAACCTGTCTTCCGGCATCTTGGCATAATCACCCTGAAAAGATTGTCCCTGGCGTCAAACGGAAAATTGCGGCTGCCCGTCGTGCCGGAATGGATATTGCCGTTGCTTATGGTGATTGTGGCACGGGTGGCGCGCTTGATCACCTTCTTGAGGCGGAAAATATCCCCCGTATCGCTGGGCCGCATTGTTATGAGATGTTTCTTGGCAAACCCGAATTTGACGCCGAAATGGAAACCGCGCTTGGCACGTTTTTCCTGACCGATTACATGGTTCGCCATTTTGAACGGATTGTGATGAAAGGCATGGGGCTTCGCCAGCACCCGCAATTGCGCGACATGTATTTTGCGCATTACACGCGGGTTCTTTATATTGCCCAAACCGAATCTGAATCGCTTCAGGAAAAGGCGCGCCAAGCGGCAATCGAACTTGGGCTAGACTACGAGTATCGCTATACAGGCTATGGTGATTTTAACGGATTTTTACACAAGCTGGCGTGAGATAAGCACATAATCTCAAGCATGGTATTTTTCAAAGGAGCGCCGTGATGGCAAATCTGATTACCCTTTATTGGCGCGATATTCCGGCGCAGGTGATTGCCGAGCGCGGCCGTGGCCGCCAGCGTGAGCAGGCCAAGGTTGAATTGCCACGGCGCTTTTCAATTGCCATTGACGCGGCAGCGATGCGCGATGGTGCAGATTCGACCGATGATTATCTTGCTGAATGGCGACGCTCAGAGCCAGCGCCATGTGGTGAAGATCTTGACGCCGAAGCGGCAGCGCATGCGGCGGCGCTTGATGCCGAATATACGGCTGATCGCGTTCGGGCATTGGTGGAAAATGGTGGTAAGGCCGCCGAGTAAGGCATCTTAAGCGCGGATCAGTCTGACGATGTCGTAATCGGCAAATTGTAAGACGTTGGCAAGCCATCTTGTTTCGGATCAAGCGGCCATTCTGCCCAGCATTAGGTCAATGGAAATTAGCGTGAACCCTGCCAGCGTGAACCCTGCCAGCGTGAATGGGGTGAAGATGGGTAAAATGAGGATTGATATGACAGCGAATATCCAACAGATCCAGCAAGCAGCGCAAGGGTGGTCAATCGAGGTAACGCCAGCAGGTGCCACTAAAATTGACAGTTTTGCCGCTTGTCTTGCACCTGAAACGACCGTCAATGTCACCTTTCTGCCCGGAACCGACCCGATGGACACCGTGGCGGTCACAAAGCGGTTGCATAATGAAGGCATGAAAGCGGTACCACATCTAGCCGCACGTTCGTTAAAAGATGTCGATCAACTTGATGGGTTGCTTGCCGCTTACCGCGCCGAAGCTGGCGTCGATGAGGTTTTGATCATTGGCGGCGGTGTCGACAAGCCGGTTGGCGCATTTGATAATTCAATGCAGATTCTGGAAACCGGTCTGTTGCAAAAACATGGCATCATGCGTGCCGGTGTTGCAGGCCATCCCGAAGGCAGTCCTGATATCAGCGATCTTGAAATTGCCGATGCGCTTGCCGCCAAAAATGCCTTTGCCAAACGCGAAGGGATGAAGCTTTACATCGAAACACAATTCTGTTTCGAGGCACCAATTGTGTTGGATTGGGAAAAGCGCGTTCGCGCTGCGGGCAATGAATTGCCAATTCGGATTGGCATTCCGGGGCCAGCAACGATCAAAACGCTGTTCCGCTTTGCCCAAATTTCTGGGATTGGCCCGTCAATGCGATTTATTTCAAAACAGGCGCGCAATGTCGCAAAATTGATGACCGTTCAATCGCCGCATATGCTGTTATCTGACTTGGCATATGGCATGGCGCATGATCCTGATTGCCTTATTGAACATTTCCATTTTTACCCGTTTGGCGGATTTGGGAAAACCGCTGCCTATGCGAATGCAATTGCGGCAGGCGATATCCAGCTTTTGCCCAAAGGCGGGTTTGACGTTATCGGCACCGCGGCCTAAGGTGGCGGCATTCTTAGGAGCATTTTATGACAAAGACCCTTATTTCGTCGCATAAGCAGGAAATCACCATCGGCTTTGACTCGCCATTTTGTGTCATTGGCGAGCGCATCAACCCAACCGGACGCAAGCTTCTTGCCGCTGAAATGGCCGCTGGCGACTATTCGCGCGTTCTGTCTGATGCATTGGCACAAGTCGAGGCGGGTGCCACGATGCTTGATGTGAATGCTGGCATTCCGATGGCGGATGAGCCGGCCATTCTTGCCAAGGCCATTCAGCTTGTTCAAGAGGTGGTTGATGTGCCGCTGGCGATTGACAGTTCAATCGTTGCCGCGCTTGAGGCTGGCTTGTCTGTTTATAAAGGCAAGCCGCTGGTCAATTCGGTAACGGGTGAAGAAGAACGTCTGGAAGTTGTTTTGCCGCTTGTCAAAAAATATGGCGCGGCTGTTGTGGCGATTTCAAATGATGAAACCGGCATTTCCGAAGATCCAAATGTGCGTTATGAAGTTGCCAAGAAAATCGTCGAACGTGCCGCTGATTACGGCATCCCGCGTGAAGATGTTGTTGTTGATCCATTGATCATGCCGGTTGGTGCCATCAATATGGCTGGCCGGTCAGCGCTTGATCTGATCATTCGTCTTCGCAACGAATTAAAGGTGAATACAACTTGTGGCGCGTCAAATATTTCGTTTGGCCTGCCTAACCGTCATGGGATGAATGCCGCGTTTCTGTCAATGGCAGCGGGGGCGGGAATGACCTCGGCAATTATGAACCCGCTTCACGCCGAAGAAATGACTGGCATCATGGGCGCGAATGTGATGAACGGAAATGATCCAGAATGTCGTCGTTGGATTCAAAAATTCCGCGAACCTGTTGTGCCAGGTGAAGGTGGGCGCGAACGTCGCCAGACTCGCCGCCGCCGCAACGCTTAACCGTCGCAAATTGGTGGCAAGGTGATGAGCAAAAGCAAAGGTGAAGCTGCCACAACATCCGATAAGGCAGCCACTGATCAGGTGAAAGTGGTGTTTACCCCATCTGGCCGGCAAGGGTATGTTCCAGTTGGAACGCCGGTTTTGACCGCGGCACGCCAGCTTGGTGTCGATATTGACTCGGTATGTGGCGGACGGGCCATGTGCGGCCGCTGTCAGGTCGATGTTGGCATTGGTGAATTTGCCAAACATGGTTTGAAATCGGGTGCTGATCATCTGGCTGCGGTAACGGCTGTTGAAACCCGATATGCCGACAAGCGCGGCATGATTGATGGGCGGCGATTGTCTTGTCAGGCAAAATTACTAAATGATGCGGTGATTGATGTTCCGCCTGAAAGTCAGGTTCATAATCAACTTGTTCGCAAAGAGGCCGATGGCCGTTCAATCGAAATGGACCCGATTGTGCGTTTGTGTTTTGTCGAGGTGCGCGAACCCGACATGCATGAACCATCAGGCGATTTACGCCGCCTGATCGAAGCCTTAGAGGGGCAATGGCCAGATCGTGTGACGGGTGATATCACTTGTGATCTACATGTTATCCAGCGGTTACAGCCGGTTCTGCGTCAAGGTAAATGGCATGTAACAGTGGCGCTTCGTGACGGGCACCAGATTGTGGCCATTTGGCCCGGCCTGAAGGACCAGATTGCCGGTGTTGCCATTGATGTGGGGTCGACCACCATGTCGGCGCATCTGTGCGATATGGTCACTGGTACGGTGCTGGCCTCAACCGGGGCGATGAATCCGCAAATCAGATTTGGTGAGGATTTGATGAGCCGCGTCTCATACGGCATCATGAATCCGGGCGGTGCGGCCGAAATGACCAAGGCGGTGATTGCCGGATTGCAAACGCTGATTGATGGTGCGGCAAAACAGGCTGGCTTGAGTGGTGAAGATATTGTCGAGCTGGTTTTGGTTGGCAATCCGGTGATGCATCACCTTCTTCTTGGCATTGATCCGGTTGAGCTGGGCGGGGCGCCTTTTGCCTTGGCGGTTGATGCGGCGATGGATGTTCGGGCGGCTGAATTAGGCCTTGCCATTAATCCGGGTGGGCGGGTTTATATCCTGCCATGCATTGCTGGTCATGTTGGGGCTGATGCGGCGGCTGTGGTGCTTGCCGAAGCGCCGCAAAAGGCCGATGAAATGACCTTGATCGTTGATGTTGGCACCAATGCCGAAATCGTTGTTGGCAACAAGGATCGTCTGTTAGCGGCATCATCGCCAACCGGCCCTGCTTTTGAGGGTGCGCAAATTTCATCAGGACAGCGCGCCGCGCCGGGGGCGATTGAACGGATTCGCATTGACAAGGACACGCTTGAGCCAAAATTCCGCGTTATCGGTGTTGATCTTTGGTCGGATGAAGATGGGTTTGATGCGGCGGTTGAAAAAACCGGTGTGACCGGCATTTGCGGATCGGGAATCATCGAGGTGCTTGGCGAGATGTATCTTGCTGGAATCATCACGATGGATGGGGTGATTGATGGCAGCAAGGCGGCGCAAAATAGCCGGATCGAAGCTGATGACCGCACCTTTTCCTATCGCATTACCGATACGGTTAGCGTGACGCAAAATGATGTTCGGGCAATCCAGCTTGCCAAGGCCGCGCTGTATGCAGGGTTCCGCCTGTTGATGGATAAAATCAATATTCGCAAGGTTGACCGTGTTGTTTTGGCCGGGGCGTTTGGCACGCATATTGACCCGAAATATGCGATGGTTTTGGGCATGATTCCTGATTGTTTGCTGGCCAATGTGCGGGCGGCAGGCAATTCAGCCGGTGCGGGGGCGCGGATGGCCTTGTTGAATCAGGCGGCGCGCCGCGATATTGAAGCGGTTGTCAGGCAGATTGAAAAAATTGAAACAGCGGTCGAAGCGTCATTTCAAGACCATTTTGTCAAGGCAATGGCGATTCCACATAAAAGCGACCCCTATGCCAATCTGGCAGCGGCAGTTGATTTGCCCGTAAGGATTCTGACAGATGAAGATGCACCGGCGCTGGCGGGTGGCAGGCGTCGCGGCGGGCGGCGACGCTAGAAGTTTTCCATTTCGGATGTTTCCATTCCGGATGTTGCTATTCTGAGGTCTTTGGGCTTGCATGCGTGCCAGATTGTAATATGGCAAGCTGTTCTGCCTTGGTTTTGGCCTTTCGCCAGCTCGCATAATTCAGCCAGCCAAGGCAAATGACGGCAAAGCCGTAACTGCCCCAAATATAGTTTCCAAAACCGCCCATATCGAAAAATTCAGCCATTAGTCGCCTCCCGGGCGAAGCATCAGCGCGGCAAGGCGGCGTTCGGTCAAAAGCGCGCGCATCCGCAAAATCACCAGAATGGCAAAATAGGCATGGGCGGCAATAAGCGTAAGAATCAGCGGTGTTAGCATTGATGAATCAATCGCTGGACCACCACTGCGAAGAAGGCTTGCCGGTTGGTGAAGCGTATTCCACCAATCAACCGAAAATTTGACAATCGGAACATTGATCATGCCAACAAGCGCCAATAGGGCGGCTGGGCGACTGCCGCGTTCGGCGCGGTCAAACCCGTTGGCCAAGGCAATAAAACCAAGATAGAAAAAGAACAGGATCAACATTGAGGTCAGGCGGGCATCCCAAACCCACCATGCGCCCCACATCGGTTTTCCCCATAACGCGCCTGTCACCAGCGTCAAAAGGGCAAAAACCGCCCCAACCGGGGCAATTGCCCGCGCGGCAATATCGGCAAGCGGGTGCCGCCAAACAACATAGAAAAGGCCGCACAGCCCCAGCCCAACATAGCCGAACAGGGCCAGCCATGCTGATGGAACATGAATATAGATGATGCGAACCGTATCGCCTTGCTGATAATCGGCAGGCGCAACAAACAGACCAAGATATAGACCGATTATACCGGTGATTACGCTAAGGATCACAAGCGGCAAAAGTAACCGATTGGCAATGCGCATGAAACGCGACGGATTGGCAAAATAATCAAACATAATGGCAAGATATATCCTGTTTTTCCGGTGGTGAAAAGATGCTCAATTGCTGAATGATGGCGTCCATTAATGTCAAAGACCGGTCTCGGTTTCGCCAATTTCCAAGGCACTTGCCGCGACCAGCGGTGCCAAGGCCAAAAGCAACGCAAAAACGGCACCTAAAAGCATTAGATGCGGGCTGATGATGCCACGATCACTTTGCGAGGCAAGCGTGCCGAAAATCAGCAATGGCACCGCCAGCGGCAGGATCAATAAAGCCATCAATGCGGTGCCGCGCCGCGCCCCTTCGGCAAGGGCTGCGCCAATCACGCCAAGAAGGGTCAATCCCATGCTGCCAATCAATAAGGCGATTAAAAGGGGTGGCCATTGCTGCAACGGAATATTCAGCATCATTGCCATTAACGGGGTCATGATCAAAAGCGGTAATCCGGCGGTAAGCCAATGCGAAATGGCCTTGGCGAGCGCATACCAGCCCAACCCCAGCTGGCTAAGGGCGATCTGATCAAGCCAGCCATCGCGAACATCTTGGGCAAATAGCCGATCAAATCCGGCAAGAATGGCAAGCAGCGCCGCAATCCAAATCACCGGCACGCCAAGCGGATCAAGAACCGAGGCATTGGCACCAATCGCCAGTGGGAAAAGCGCAATGATGATCACAAAAAAGACCAGCATCACCCCAAGATCTTGGCGGTTCTGCCATGCGATCAGAAGATCACGTTCGATTTGTGCAAAAAACGGTTTCATGTCACCAGCCCGGGCAAATGCAATGATCGCGGCTTTGCCGCCGCGGCAAAATCAAGATGCGTTGCTGCCAGCACCATGCCGCCAGCCATCGCGTGTTTTTGTACAATATCGTCAAGAATGCGGCTTGATGCCTGATCTAGGCCGGCATTGGGTTCGTCCAAAAGCAAGAGGCTGTCAGCCGGTGCCAGCGCCAATCGGGCAAGTGCTAACCGGCGGCGCTGGCCGCGTGATAAAACCCGCACCGGCAGATCGGCAAACCGGTTGGTGGCAAAGCTGGATAGCGCTGTATCAATGGCAGTTTCTGTTGTCGAAAACCCATTAATTTTTGCCCAGCCAGTCAGATTTTCCCGCCCGCTAATAGCGCCTGACAACCCATCAGTATGACCAACATAAATAATTGGCACCGGGCAAGCGATGTGACCACCCGCCGCGGGAAGGCGGCCAGCGATGGTACGAAGCAGGGTCGATTTTCCAGCCCCGTTCGGACCGGTCAAACAGCAAATATCGCCAGCATTTTGTTGATGTGACAAATTGCTAATGACCAGAACCATGCCGCGAAGCACGCTTAGCTGGTTGATCTGCAGGGAATGATCTGCCGTGTTTGGCGCTGCTTTGCGTGCCGTTTTTATGTGGTCATTATTTGTCATAGTCACTATCTAGCCGCGCTTGCCCCTTTGGGTCTAGGGGCTTTGGTGTCGCAATGTCATTTTCGCCCCGTGAATAGCCCCGTGAATAGCCGCGTGAACCGCCGCGTCAAAAGGCGTAAATACCCTCTGGAAACTTCGCGTTATTTTGGCTATAACAAGGGCTGACCACTTTGAGGCACCCCTCGAGTTGGCCGTTTCATTTTATTGTAGGGTTCGACCTTGAAAAGGAGAACGCCATGTCAGAGACATTGCGCGATGCATGCCGTGCCAGCCTAGATGCAGCCGGAAAAACATATCACTATTATTCGCTTGCCGCGCTGGCAAAGACCTATCCGGCGCTGGAAAAGCTGCCTTATTCGTTGAAAGTTCTGCTGGAAAATCTGCTTCGCAATGAAGATGGCGGTTCGGTCACCAAGGCCGATATCGAAGCATTGGCAAATTGGGCGGATAACGGCCAGAAGGGCGAGATTGCCTTTCGCCCGTCGCGGATTCTTTTGCAAGATTTCACCGGTGTTCCTGCTGTTGTTGATTTGGCGGCGATGCGTGATGCCATGCAGACGATTGGCGGCAACCCTGAAAAAATCAATCCATTGTCACCGGTTGATCTGGTGATTGACCATTCGGTCATGGTTGATCATGCTGGCGGCAAAGACGCTGCGGCGAAAAATGTTGCGTTGGAATTTTCGCGCAATAAGGAACGTTATGAGTTTTTGCGCTGGGGTGCAGGCGCGTTTGATAATTTCCGCGTTGTGCCACCAGGAACTGGCATTTGCCATCAGGTCAATCTTGAATTTTTGTCGCAAACCGTTTGGACGCGCGACGAAGATGGCAAAACCTATGCCTATCCTGACTCAGTTGTCGGCACTGACAGTCACACAACAATGGTCAATGGTCTTGCCGTTCTTGGCTGGGGTGTTGGCGGTATTGAAGCCGAAGCGGCGATGCTTGGTCAGCCAATCTCGATGCTGGTACCAGATGTCATTGGCTTCCGCCTTGACGGCAAATTGCCCGAAGGGGCAACGGCCACCGATTTGGTGCTGATGATTGTCGAGTCGCTTCGCAAACGCGGTGTTGTTGGCAAATTTGTTGAATTTTTTGGCCCGGGACTTGACCAGCTATCTTTGGCTGATCGTGCCACAATTGCCAATATGGCACCTGAATATGGCGCGACCTGTGGCTTTTTCCCGATTGACGAAGAAGCGATCAATTATCTTCGTCTGACCGGCCGTGATGATGATCGTGTTGCACTTGTTGAAGCCTATGCAAAAGCACAGGGCATGTGGCGCGAATCAAATGCGGCTGATCCACAATTTACCGATACATTGTCACTTGATCTTGGCGCTGTTGTGCCATCACTTGCCGGACCAAAGCGCCCCCAAGACCGTGTTGCTCTGCCTGATGTTGCCGCTTCATTCGCCAGCACATTGGCCGACAGCACCGGCCGGTCAGCGCCAAAATCAGTTGCGGTTGCCGATGCCAATTATGAAATCGCTGATGGTGATGTGATGATTGCCGCGATTACATCATGCACCAATACCTCAAACCCATCGGTTTTGGTGGCGGCTGGTCTTGTTGCCAAGGCAGCGCATGAAAAGGGACTTACCGTCAAGCCGTGGGTGAAAACATCGCTTGCACCGGGAAGTCAGGTTGTTTCAGCCTATCTTGATGCGGCTGGTTTGACCGAACATCTTGACGCGCTTGGGTTCAATACGGTTGGTTATGGATGCACAACTTGTATTGGTAACTCAGGCCCGCTTGACGAAGCGATTGTTAATGCCATTGACCAAAATGAGCTTGTTGTCAGCGCAGTTCTGTCAGGTAACCGAAATTTTGAAGGCCGGGTCAGCCCACATGCGGCCGCCAATTATCTGGCATCACCGCCATTGGTTGTGGCCTATGCGCTTGCCGGATCGGTTACTAAAGTATTGAGTGACGAGCCCCTTGGTACGGATCAGGACGGCAATGACGTCTATCTAAAAGATCTGTGGCCAAGCAATGAGGATATCCGCAAAGTTGTTGATCAGGTTATTTCGGCCGAAATGTTCCGGTCACGCTATGCCAATGTGTTTGAAGGCACCAAGGAATGGCAGGCAATCAACACATCTGGCGGTCTTACCTATGATTGGAATGATGGCTCGACCTATGTTCAGAACCCGCCTTATTTCGAAGGAATGACCCGCGAAATTCCGGAAACAGCAAGTGATATTACTGGCGCGCGCATTCTGGCGCTTCTTGGTGACTCGATCACAACAGATCATATTTCGCCAGCTGGCGGCATTGCCCGCGATACACCGGCTGCTGATTTCTTGACCGACCATCAGGTTCGTCCGGTTGATTTCAACTCATTTGGCGCACGCCGTGGCAATCATCAGGTGATGATGCGCGGTACCTTTGCCAATATCCGGTTGAAAAACATGGCGGCCGCTGGAACGACAGGCGGATTTGCGCGTCATGTGCCATCGGGCGAGGTTGCACCGCTTTATGATGTTGCGTCACGCTATGCTGATGAAGGTACACCGCTGATCATTGTTGGTGGCAAGGAATATGGCACTGGTTCAAGCCGTGACTGGGCTGCAAAAGGCACCTGTTTACTTGGCATCAAGGCGGTTATTGTCGAGAGCTTTGAGCGGATCCACCGGTCTAATCTGATTGGCATGGGGGTTTTGCCATTGCAATTCCCAGCCGGTGTTAGCCGTGAAACCTTGGGCTTGACTGGCGATGAAGAAATCAGCCTGACCGGTCTTGCCAATGGGGTGACACCGGGCATGGCGGTCAAGGCGGTCTTTACCTTTGCCGATGGGCGAAGCGAAACAATTGACCTGTTGGCGCGTATCGACACCGATGGTGAGGCAACCTATTTCAAGAATGGTGGCATTCTTCAATATGTGCTTCGCCAGCTTGCAGCATAGCTAGCTGATTTTGATCAGCATAAAAAACAGGTAAGGGCAAATCATCCTTGCCTGTTAGGTTGCAAACCCTCGCCATGATCATCTCTGGCGGGGGTTTTTCATAATGGGTTTCGCTTATCACAAAAAAGGCGAGCTATTTGGCTGGATTTCCGTGGCTGGGGCTGCCTATAGTGGCAGGCACTAATTTTCTCCGGCGATACAGAAAAACCAGTTTCATATGTCGATTCATTCTTCGCAAAACCTGACACTGGTTCTTGGCCCGACCAACACTGGTAAAACCCATTTGGCGCTTGAACGCATGACCGGCTATGCCAGTGGCATGATTGGCTTCCCGCTGCGGCTTTTGGCGCGGGAAAATTATGACCGGCTTGTTCGCAAGCTTGGCGTTGGCAAGGTTGGGCTGCTGACAGGCGAAGAACGTATCTTGCCAGTCGGTGCGCGCTATCTTTGCTGCACGGTTGAATCGATGCCGCTTGATGCCAACGCCGATGCCGAACTTGCCAATCGCCGGTTTGACTTTGTCGCCGTTGACGAGGTGCAGCTTGCCGGTGATCGTGAACGCGGGCATGTTTTCACCGACCGTATTTTGCATGCAAGAGGGGCATTTGAAACCATGTTCATGGGGGCAGAAACGGCTGCGCCCTTGTTGAAGGCATTATTGCCTGACGCGAAATTCGAATTTCGTGATCGCATGTCGAGGCTTGCCTATGCTGGTCCGAAAAAACTAACCCGCCTTCCGCGCCGAAGTGCGATTGTTGCCTTTAGCGCGGCCGATGTTTACCAGATTGCCGAATTTGTGAAACGTCAACGCGGCGGGGCGGCGGTGGTGATGGGACGGCTAAGCCCACGCACACGCAATGCACAGGTTGAGCTCTATCAAAATGGTGATGTTGATTTTCTGATTGCCACAGATGCGATTGGGATGGGGCTGAACCTTGATCTTGGGCATGTGGCCTTGTCGGCTGATATGAAATTTGACGGGCGGCAAATGCGTAAGCTATTGCCATCGGAAATGGCACAAATCGCCGGTCGGGCTGGTCGTCACATGAATGATGGCAGTTTTGGCGTTACGGATGGATGTCACGCGCTCGAACCTGAGATGATTGATGCGATTGAACAGCATCGTTTTGCCCCGCTTCGGGCTTTTTACTGGCGAAGCCGTGACCTTACCTTTTCATCAATTGATCAATTGCTTGGCTCGCTTGAAGCACCGCCGCCATTGCCGTTTCTGTTTCGCAAAGGTGATGCGCTTGACCATCAGGCGCTAACCGCGCTTGCCAGCCGCGATGACATTCGGAGTGCGGTGTCGGGTGCGCGTGATGTGCGCCTGCTGTGGGCGGTTGCGTCGATTCCTGATTTCCGGCAAAGCCTTCATGAAAACCATTATGACATGCTTGCCAATATTTTTCTGACGCTTGTGGCAAAAGGTGTGCTTGGCAATGATATGGTTGCAAAAGCGATGGCGCAGCTTGACCGGGTTGATGGCGATATTGATACATTAATGACGCGACTTGCGTATATTCGGACTTGGACATACATCACACACCGTTCTGACTGGACAGACAACCCCATCGAGTGGCAGGATCGTGCCCGGTCAATTGAAGATAGGCTGTCCGATTGCCTGCATGGCAGGCTGTCCGAACGATTTGTGGATAAACGTGCCGCGCATTTGAGTAGAAGATTGAAGGAAACGAAAAATTTGATTGCCTCTGTAAAAGATGATGGCACGGTTCTTGTTGAAGGTGAGGAGGTCGGACGGCTTGACGGTTTTACCTTTCATCCGACGCTTGCCGATGGCGAAGATAAAGCTCCCATTCTAGCGGCTGCACGGCGCGGCCTCCCCGACGAGATTGAACGTCGGGTTCGTGCCTTTGTGGCATCGGCTGATCCGGCATTCCGGCTTGGCGCTGATGGCGTTGTGAAATGGCGTGAAGCCGAGGTTGCGCGACTTGTCAAAGGTGACGGTCTTTATGTGCCACGCCCCGAACTTGTGTCCAGTGATCTGTTGTCAATCGATCAGACCCAGCGAATGGCGCAGCGTTTGGTGGGTTTCACCGCCGCACATGTCGAAACGATTTTAGGCCGGTTGATTGTTCTGGAAACACCTGATGCCGCGCCTGTTGGCGATCATAAACCCAAAACAGAACCAAAATCAGCGGCAGTGCCAGCCGATGCGCCAATTACTGATGCG
>JAFMNI010000001.1:33847-67635 GCA_017859295.1 Candidatus Puniceispirillum sp.
GCCTTCATTCTTTATGAACGTCTTGGATCGGTTCCGACTGCCGAGATTGGCCATTTGATCCGTGCCATGCAGGAAAGCGATAAGCCGCGTTTGGCGCGTTTGGGGCTTCGGTTCGGCGTTGAAACTGTTTACATGCCCGAATTGTTAAAACCGGCACAGATTGAATTACGAAGCCTGCTTTTCAGCCTCGCCAATGGTGCCTTTTATGAGGGGGCGCCGCCACCGGCAGGGCGTGTTGCCATTGATGCGATTGCCGATGTTCCTGATGCCTATTGGTTGGCGGTTGGGTACCGGCGGCTTGGTCAGCGCGTGATGCGCGTTGATATGGTTGAACGTGTTGCGATGCTGGTTCGTGTTGCAGCACGCCAAGGCCAGTTTAAAATCGCTGAAGATATGCTGTCTTTGGCAGGGGCAACGCGCGAACAAATGGCGCTGATGCTGCTTGATCTTGGCTGTGTGATCGTTGGCGAAGAAGCGATTGAAGATCCGGAAAAGCCAGCATTGCAGATTTTCGAGCGCAAGCGTAAGGCACGTCCACCGCGTAGCGATAAAGCACCAGCACCAAACCAGCGCCGTGGGGCCAAACCAAAAGATGATCGCAAAGCGCAAAATCGAAAGCCAAAACCGGCAGGTGGCAAGCCGCAATCTGGCCAACGCCGCCAAGCTGAAAAACAGCCTGATCCCAATTCACCTTTTGCTGTTTTGGCCGCTTTGAAAACAAAAGCCTAGGCCAATGAATGCTGGCGCGCCAGAAACAGTCATACGGCTGGATAAATGGCTGTGGTATGCGCGTTTTTTCAAAACCCGAAGCGCCGCCAGCAAAGCCATTTCGGCAGGGCGTTTCCGGCTGGATGGTCAGGTGATGACAAAACCGCACCGCCAAGCTTTGTGCGGGCAGGTCTTGACCTTTGTTCAGGGCGATCGGGTGCGGGTGATTAAAGTTGTGGCGATTGGCACCCGCCGCGGGCCAGCGCCCGAAGCGGCATTGCTGTTTGAAGATCTGGCGCCGGTTGAGGCAACGCCGCGCAAGGCGGCAAAAACCAAGCCGCCTGAATTCGAGGCGCGCGGCAAAGGCAGTGGACGACCAACAAAACGTCAGCGTCGGGAAACTGATCGGCTGAAAACAGGATTAGAAAGTGACGAGGATTAAATGTTAAATCAATTTTCTGAATGGGTTAAAGGGTTTTCAGATGGCGGCACGGCCGTGCCATGTGAGGATGAGGCCTTTGTAACCACCATTACCGCGCTTCTTGTCGAGGCAGGTATGGCCGATGGTGATCTTGACGATGCTGAACGCGACGGCATTCTGCATTTATTGACCGAACAGCTTGAGCTTGCGGATGATAAGGCAAAGACCCTTCTTGATGAGGCGATTGCGGCGCATGATTCGCGCATTGAAATTCACAGCCTTGTTCGCCAGATCCGTACCGAAACCGAAATGGATGACCGAATTATCATTCTGGAAATGATCTGGATGGTGGTGCTTGCCGACAAGCAGTTGGATTCGCATGAATCACAATTGATGCGGCGGCTTGCCGGATTGTTATATATTGACGATGTGCAATCGGGAATGGCGGCAAAACGCGCACAAAACCGTCTTGGTCTTGCCGATTAGCCGCATCTGCGATAGACAGATAAAAAAGCGGGTATGACTTGGTTTCATTCTGGCTTTTTCACAAAATTATTTAGAGGAGCTAGGCCGCGAATGACCTATATCGTCAATGATAACTGTATCAACTGCAAATATACTGATTGTGTTGAGGTATGCCCTGTCGATTGTTTTTATGAGGGCGAGAATATGCTGGTTATCCATCCCGATGAGTGCATTGACTGCGGCGTATGCGAGCCAGAATGCCCGCCTGAAGCAATCCTGCCTGATTCAGAGCCGGAAGCTGAAAAATGGCTTGAGCTGAATCGCGAAATGTCAGAAATCTGGCCAAATATCGGGCAAAAGATTGATGCCATGCCCGAAGCTGAAAAAATGCAGGATGAAACTGGTAAATTCGACAAATATTTCAGCAAGGCACCAGGCAAGGGCGCCTAAATTTTGGCGGCAAGCCCCAGCCTGACCGTGATTATGGCCAGATGATTGATTTTGCCGCAAAAATAAGCTATGGTCACAGCGGAAATCAGAGATGAAGTTTTTTTCGCAGCGCCATGTCGGCCTGCGTTCTAATTCTGTTGTTTGTGAATACAGGCTTTTGCCAACGCATCATCTTTGTCATGAATTGTTTTTTAAAGGCTGGTGGCAAGCAAACAAGTTTTGTTAGCTGCGGCGCTGAGGGAAAATATGGCACGAAAAAGTGAGAGTTCGTTCGAAGAGGGCGATTTTGTTGTTTATCCAACACATGGTGTTGGGCGAATTTTGGGTACTGAAGAACGTGAAGTTGCCGGTATGACGCTCGAAATGCTGGTTGTGCGCTTCGAACATGATCGCATGACATTGCGGGTGCCAATGGAAAAAGCGCGTGGGCTTGGTTTGCGAACTTTGAGTTCGAAAAAACAAATGGAACAGGCCATCACCACATTGCAGGGCAAAGCCAAAGTGCGCCGCACCATGTGGTCGCGCCGTGCGCAAGAATATGAAACAAAAATCAAATCAGGCGATCCGGTATCAATTGCCGAGGTTGTGCGCGATCTTCACCGCCGCACCAACCAATCTGAGCAATCCTATTCCGAGCGGCAAATGTATCAGGCCGCGCTTGAGCGTTTGGCCCGTGAATTTGCAGCCATTGAGAAAATTGATCAGGATGCGGCGGCGCTTCGTCTTGAAGATCTTATGGACGCTGCCTAGCATTTCGATCCGGCATGATGTCATATCTGCCAATCGGGTTTTGCCGATCGGTCAATTTTGCATACGGGCAGCTTGGCTGCCCGTTTTGCCGCGTCGGGTTGTGATTGCTTTGAATGGGGTCTTGTCATGGTAAATGCGTTTATTCAGGAACGTGAATTATTTCCCCCGGCAATGCCGTTCCGAAGCGGCTTTCTGCAACGTGACAAGCATGAAATCTATTATGAGCAATGTGGTAATTTAGATGGCCAGCCTTTGCTGTTTTTGCATGGTGGGCCGGGCGCGGGAATTGCACCGGCGCATCGACGACTGTTTGATCCAAAGCGGTTTCATGTGGTGCTGTTTGACCAAAGAGGCTGTGGGCAATCCCGTCCACATGCCAGCCTTGTCGATAATCAGACCGATGCGCTGATCGGCGATATCGAGGCGCTTCGTAAATCTCTGAATATCGACAAATTTGTTTTATTTGGTGGCTCATGGGGAAGCACCTTGGCGCTTGCTTATGCAATTGCCTATCCTGAACATGTCTCCGGGTTGATCCTGCGTGGTATCTTTCTTGGCACCCGCGCCGAAGTTGATTGGTTCTTGAATGACATGGGGCGGTTTTTCCCCGAAGCCCATGACCGGTTTACCGGCCATCTTGATGCGGCTGAACGCGGTGATTTGCTAAGCAACTATTTCAAACGTTTGATTGATCCTGATCCGGCTGTTCATCAAAAGGCGGCTGAATTTTGGGCTTCTTATGAAACTTCATGTTCAACTTTGCGCGCTGGAAACCGTCATATGGGCGGGGCGGGTGCTTTGACGATGGCGCGGATTGAGGCGCATTATTTTGTTAATGACTGTTTCATGCCCGATAATCACATCATGGATAATATTGGGCGGATTGCACATTTGCCAGCGACCATCGTTCAAGGACGGCATGATGTTATTTGCCCTCCGATTACGGCAAGCCGTCTGGCGGCAAAATGGGGTCGCAAAGCCAAATTGGAAATCATTGATGCTGCGGGTCATTCGACCTTTGAAAGCGGCATTGCACATGCGCTCATGGCGGCGCTGGAAGAAATCTAGCCAAATTCTGTTTGTCGATACTGTCACAATTTCATTAAAGCGGCATATGATACCGCCGAGGGCAATCTGGCCTAATCAAAATGGCCGGTTTGTGTTGGTGGTTTTTGCTTTTTTGGAATAGAGGTGACTTTTTATGGCTATCTCGAAGGATGATATCGTCGAACGAAACTTCCGTATTACCAATAATAATGCGATTGATATGCATGTTGGCAAGCGTGTGCGTCTGCGCCGAACGCTTCTTGGCATGAGCCAAGAACAGCTTGGTGCCGAGCTTAATGTTACCTTTCAGCAAGTGCAGAAATATGAGCGTGGCGCAAACCGGATCAGCGCATCACGGCTGTGGGATATCAGTCAAATTCTTGATGTGCCGATCAGCTATTTTTTCGATGATATGTCGGAAGGCACAATGCGTAGCTCGCCGCGCTGGATCAGCCGTGGCGATAATGCAGACGTTTTGAATGGCGAGCAAATAAAAGACCCAATGGCGCGGCGTGAAACGCTGGAATTGGTGCGAACATATTACACCATCGAAAAGCCAGCGGTACGCAAGCGGATCGCCGAAATGGTGAAATCAATTGCCACAACGCTTGCTGGCGAATAATCTAATCCCATTACATATAATGGGATGAAAAAAATGACCGATAATGCCGCCAAATCCGTATCGCTGGAAAAGCCAAGCTTCGAAGATGCGCTCAAGGAACTTGAAGGTATTGTCGCATCGCTCGAGCGTGGCGAAGTGTCACTTGATGATGCGATTTCAGCTTTTGAGCGGGGCACTGAATTAAAATCGCATTGTCAGGCGCGTCTTGAAGAAGCCCGCATGAAAGTCGAAAAAATCAAAGTGCCATCTTCGGCTGGTGCGCCCGATCAAGCCAGTGATTTTGATATGGGTGAGGCCTAGCCCAAGACATGGCCGGTTTCCAAGAACAATTGCAGCGTGACGCTGCGGCATGTGATGCTGTTTTGCAGCAATTAATTGCCGAAACAAAAGGGCCGGCAAACCGCCTTCTTGAGGCCATGCAATATGCTGTTTTCAATGGCGGTAAACGCATGCGGGCGGCATTGGTTCTTGGCGCTTCGCGGATGGCGCGGGGCGATGGCGATGATGCAGTTGCCAGCAAAGGCGCGCTTCGCACCGCCGCGGCGATTGAATGTCTTCATGCCTATTCATTGGTTCATGATGATCTGCCTGCCATGGATGACGCTGATATGCGCCGTGGAAAGCCAAGCTGTCACAAGGTTTTTGGCGATGCAACCGCGATTCTGGCAGGCGATGCATTGCAAACAATGGCGTTTGAGATTCTGGCAGGCGCGGCCACGCATGATGATGCGGCTATTCGCCTTCGCCTTGTGGCGCAATTGGCCGGCGCGTCCGGCCGTGATGGCATGGCGGGTGGGCAGATGCTTGATCTTGAAGCCGAAACCCGCCCTTTTAATCTTGCTGAAACCAGCGAAATGCAAATGATGAAAACCGGCGCGCTGATTTCATGTGCGGTGATTTCTGGCGGTATTGTTGGCGGTGCGGATGACCAGCTATTGGCAGCGCAGGCAGCCTATGCCAAACATCTTGGGCTGGCGTTTCAGATTGCTGATGATTTGCTTGATTATGACGGTGATTCGGCGCTTCTTGGGAAACCGGCTGGACAAGATGCAGCACGCGGCAAAGCTGGTTTTGTGGCGCTGATGGGCGGTGATGCGGCAGCGGCCGAAGCCAAACGGCTTATTGATGAGGCGAATAATGCGCTTGCCCCATGGCAGGGGGCTGGTGAATATATGCAAGAATTGGCGATATTCGCCATTACGCGCAAAACATGATAGATTTACGATCTTCGGTTTTTTGGAGCTGCGGCAGTGATTGACGAAACAGGGTCAATGATTGGCCGCGATGGCTGCTAGAATCCAGTTACCGGTTTGCCGGTGTAAGAGTATGGGACGATAAGGTTAATGCGCACACCGTTGCTTGATCACATAAAAGAGATTGATGATGTTCGGCGGCTTTCCGAAGCTGATTTGCCGCAGCTTGCCAATGAATTGCGCACGGCAACCATTTCCGCTGTCTCGAAAACAGGTGGCCATCTTGGGGCGGGGCTTGGCGTTGTCGAGCTGACCGTTGCCTTGCATTATGTGTTTTCTACGCCAGAAGACCGCCTGATCTGGGATGTTGGACATCAAGCCTATCCGCATAAAATTCTGACCGGTCGGCGTGACCGAATTGAAAGCCTGCGGCAAAAAGGCGGGCTGTCGGGCTTTACCAAGCGAAGCGAATCAGCCTTTGATCCTTTTGGTGCGGGCCATTCCTCAACATCGATCTCGGCAGGACTTGGCATGGCAGTTGCCAGTGAAATGCAGGGCATTCCGCGCAATGTGATTGCGGTGATTGGTGATGGCGCAATGAGCGCTGGCATGGCCTATGAAGCGATGAATAATGCTGGCACAAGCAATAACCGGTTGATTGTGATTTTGAACGATAACGACATGTCGATTTCACAGCCGGTTGGCGCGATGAGCAGCTATTTGTCACGGCTCATCACCTCGCAGCCTTATCATTCGATCCGCGATCTGATGCGCGAAGTTGCCAGTCATTTCCCGGCAGAAATTGAACGGACGGCGCGACGAGCCAAAGATGCGGCGCGTGACCTGATGGGCGCAAATTCAGTTTTCAGCCAGCTTGGCTTTACCCATATCGGGCCAATTGACGGGCATGATATGGCGCATTTACTGCCGGTTCTGAAAAATCTTCGTGATTCGCGATCGCATGGGCCGGTATTGGTTCATGTTGTCACTGAAAAAGGTCATGGGCATCCTTTTGCGGGGCCATCGGCAGAAAAATACCATGCTGTTCCCAAATTCGATATTATCACCGGCACGCAGCAAAAATCTGGCGGCAATCTGCCAAGCTATACATCGGTTTTTGCCAATAGTTTGATTGCCGCTGCTGAAATTGATCCAAAGATTGTGGCAATTACGGCGGCGATGCCATCGGGTACTGGTCTTGATAAGGTCAAAGCGCGCTTTCCAAGTCGGGTTTTCGATGTGGGCATTGCCGAACAACATGCGGTGACTTTTGCGGCAGGGCTTGCCTGTGAGGGGATGAAACCGTTTTGTGCGCTATATTCGACCTTTCTTCAGCGTGGATATGATCAACTTGTGCATGATGTCGCCGTGCAGAATCTGCCAGTACGCTTCGCCATTGATCGGGCAGGGCTGGTTGGCGCTGATGGGGCAACGCATGCGGGTGTTTATGATCTTGCCTATCTGTCCTGTTTGCCGAACATGGTCATTATGTGTCCATCGGATGAGGCGGAACTTGTTCATATGGTGGCAACCGCTGCGGCTTATGATGATGGGCCGAGTGCGCTTCGCTATCCACGTGGCGAGGGGGTTGGCTGTGCTATCCCTGACGCAGGAGAGGTGCTTGAGATTGGCAAGGGGCGAATTCTACGCGAAGGCCGTGATGTTGCGATCCTGTCATTGGGAACCCGCCTTGGGGCGGCAAGTGAAGCGGCTGACCGGCTTGAAGGCGATGGCATTTCGGTTACCGTTGCTGATGCGCGGTTTGCCAAGCCGCTTGATATGGCTTTGATTGATCAGCTGGCGACAAACCATAAAGCATTATTGATTGTCGAAGAAGGCAGCCCGGGTGGTTTTGCCGCCCATGTCATGACCTATCTTGGCAATGCTGGCCATCTTGATGGTGGGTTGAAAGCGCGTGCGCTTTGCTTGCCCGATGTCTTTATTGACCATGACAGCCAGCAAGGCCAATTGGCTTTTGCCGGTGTGGATTGTGATGGGATTTATGCGGCGGCGCGCAAAGTGATGCCGAAACCATCGGCAAAAACCGCTTCGCCAAAGTCCAAGAAAACCTCGGCTGGTAAATCATAAATCTGCCAGATTGCGCGGCTATGCGGGGCATCAATCACGATAGGATCATCGGGTTTGGCCAAATCACGAAAAACAAAGCAAGATAACGGCGCGACCATTGATGTGGCTGATCAAAAACAGCGTGCCGATGCATTGTTGTTGACGCGTGGGCTTGCGCGTTCGCGTGATCGGGCGCGTGACCTGATTGCCGAAGGTGCGGTTTTGGCGACTGGTGAGATCGTGCGTAAAGCCTCGAAAATGCTGGCAATTGATTGTGACATTACGGTGACGTCGGCTGGTAATCCGTGGGTCAGCCGCGCTGGCATGAAATTGGCTGGTGGGCTGGCCGAATTTCCGATGATTGAAGTGGCTGGCCGTTACGCGATTGATATTGGCGCCAGCACGGGTGGTTTTACCGAAGTGTTATTGGCGCATGATGCCGCGCATGTTGTTGCCATTGATGTTGGCAATGGGCAATTGGCAGACCATTTGGCAACCGACCCGCGGGTGACGGTGATGGATGCCACCAATGCCCGCTATCTAAAGCTGGATATGCTTTCTGAGGCGCCGCAGCTTGTGGTTTGTGATGCGTCGTTTATTTCACTGAAAAAAGTGCTTGTGCCAGCGTTGGAAATGGCCGCTGTCGGTGCTGGTCTTTTGGCTTTGATCAAACCGCAATTTGAGGTAGGCAAAGGGCTTGTTGGCAAAGGCGGCATTGTTCGCGACCGCCATCTGCATGAAATGGTGATTGCCGATATTGAAAGCTGGCTGGTCACTGAAATGGGATGGCAGCATCTTGGTACCGCCGCGTCACCAATTGACGGGCCCGATGGAAACCGCGAATTTCTGCTTGCTGGCAAAAAGCCTGCCAAGGCAGGCTAGCCTATCTGTTTACGACAGATCAAACCCACATTGGGCTTTGTGCCGCATTAATAGATCGGCAAGCACCAAAGACATCATCGCTTCGGCGACCGGAACGCCGCGAATGCCAACACAAGGGTCATGCCGCCCTTTGGTGACAACATCGACATTTTGATTGTCACGGTCGATTGATTGGCGCGGGGTCAAGATTGATGATGTTGGCTTGATCGCAACGCGAACGACAATTTGCTGGCCGGTTGAAATGCCACCAAGAACACCACCCGCCTGATTACTAAGGAAGGTTGGGGTTTCAAGGCTGTTGCCAGCCCGCATTTCGTCACTAGCAAGACTGCCGTCAATGCCGGAAAGTGCAAAGCCACCGCCAATTTCAACGCCTTTGGCAGCGTTGATGCTCATCATGGCCGCGGCAAGTTCACCGTCAAGCTTGCCAAAGATCGGCTGGCCAAGACCCACCGGAATACCATCGGCAATGATTTCGAGAATGGCACCTGCTGATGATCCGGCTTTGCGCACCCCATCAAGATAGCTTTCCCATTGTTTTGCCATCGCTGCATCTGGACAGAAAAACGGGTTATTATGACGTTCGTCCCAATCCATATTTGTGCGGTCAATGGCATGCGGCCCGATTTGCACAACGGCACCGCGGATTTGATAATCGCTGCCAAGAACCTTTTTCAAAAACATGTCGGCAATTGCACCAGCGGCAACCCGAACAGCGGTTTCGCGTGCCGATGACCGGCCACCACCGCGATAATCACGATGGCCATATTTCATCTGATAGGTGTAATCGGCATGGCCTGGACGGAATTGATTGGCAATCTCGCCATAATCTTTTGACCGTTGATCTTTATTGCGGATCAACAGGCCAATTGGCGTGCCGGTGGTTTTGCCCTCGAAAATGCCCGACAGGATTTCCACCTGATCATCTTCTTGCCGCTGGGTCACAAATTTGCTTGTTCCCGGGCGACGGCGATCAAGATACGGCTGGATCAAAGCTTCGCTAAGCGGCAGATTTGGCGGAACGCCATCAACAACACAGCCAATCGCCGACCCATGGCTTTCGCCAAAGCTCGTTACATTGAATAGGGTGCCAAAACTATTATCTGCCATGCTAGACAACTGAAATATCAGGCGCGTCAACGGCTTTCATGCCAACAACATGATAGCCACAATCGACATGATGGGTTTCGCCAGTCACGCCGGATGCCAGATCAGACAAAAGATACATGCCAGCCCCGCCAACATCGGCAAGCGTCACATTGCGCTTGAGCGGCGAGTTATACTGGTTCCATTTCAGAATATACCGAAAATCGCCAATGCCAGATGCGGCCAAGGTTTTCATGGGACCAGCTGACAGACCATTGACGCGGATATTGCGTCCGCCAAGATCAACGGCAAGATAACGGATTGAGGCTTCAAGGGCTGCTTTTGCAACCCCCATGACATTGTAATGTGGCATGACGCGCTCGGCACCATAATAGGTCAGGGTCAGCATCGAGCCACCATCATTCATCATCGCGGCAGCGCGGCGCGCAACGTCGGTGAAGGAATAGACCGAAATATCCATCGTCCGCGCGAAATTATCGCGGCTTGTATCGACATAGCCGCCTTTCAATTCTTCCTTGTCGGAATAGGCAATGGCGTGAAGCACAAAATCCAAACTGCCCCATTTTTCTTTCAGCACATCAAAAGTGGCATCCATGCTGGCCTCGTCGGTGACATCGCATGGTATGACAAGATCGCTGCCAACCGAGGCTGCAAGCGGCTCAACCCGCTTTTGCAAAGCCTCACCTTGAAAGGTAAACGCAAGCTCGGCGCCCTGTTCAGCAAGTTTGGCAGCAATGCCCCACGCGATTGACCGGTCATTGGCAACGCCCATGATAAGGCCTTTTTTGCCCGCCATGACGCCAGATGATGATGCTGTATTTGACATGAATGACTGCCCTTTTCATCGAAAGATAGTTTTACACGATATTGTAATGGTCTGATGGCTGGAGTTTACTCCAACACAGGCCAAACATACAAGTGATGCCGTGAAAATCACGGATCATCACTTGGATGGTCTAGATTGGGAAAGGGCGGCTATTGATCTTAACGAAGCGAATAGCTGATCCGGCGAACCACTTCAACGCGTGAACCAACCGCCAAGGGGCTTTTGCTTTCAAGCTTGATGATTTTGCCGTCAAGTTCGATATGGTTTCGATAACCGGTGATTTCGCTGACATTTTCTTCCAGCATCACGGTTGTTACGGTGCAGGATTCCTGCTGTTTATAGCCAACAATGCGACTGTTTTTCTGGTTTTTCGCATGTTCGCGGCCAAGAATGGCACCAGCAACAGTTCCGGCGGCGCCAGCCCCATCATTGTCGGAAAATTTATTACCGACCGCCGATCCGATCAGGCCACCAATAATCATTGACCCAAGTTCGGAGTTGCCCTCGCTCTCGGCGTAAATCGGCACATCTTCGGTGCGGCAATTGCGCTGATCTGTTGGCGTTTTGCGAATATAGGTTGATGTTAGGGTGATGGTGTCTACCACTGTGCCAACAACCGTCTCAACGCGCGTTTCTGCGGCGGCGCTGCCAACCATCAGTGATCCAGACATAATCACGGCGGCAACTGGGGCGACAAGGCGGCAAAGCGGCGTATTCACTGTCATTCGGGTCATGTTACACCTTTAGGTTTTGGTTTGTTACATTTGACATCTGCGGCGTTATCCGGCCACGCGGCGAAGCGATAAGCGCAAACAAATTTTTATCGTTAATCTTAGCATTGTTATCATCTGCGGTGAATATGGCAATTCTATGATATTTTGCATGATTTTTTAAATATTTTCGATCATGGGTAAAACCGGTAAATCGGCAAGAAACAGCACCGAAACTAAAATTTGTACCTTGGCCGCGTTGCACCAGATCATCCAAGACCCTACATTGAAATCAGCCCCTTTTGGGCATGCCTGATTATGGGCGATATCAATGGAGACAAATTCCTATGGAAATCATTGCCGGAACCGACCCTTTTGCCCTTTTTCAGATTTGGTTTGATGAGGCGGTAAAAACCGAAATCAATGATCCTGATGCGATTGCATTGGCATCGGTTGATGCCAGCGGCATGCCGTCGGTGCGGATGGTCTTGTTGCGGCGCTGGTCGCCTGATGGGTTTTTGTTTTTCACCAATTATGAAAGCCGAAAGTCGGATGAATTGCTGGCCACGGGCAAAGCGGCTTTTTGCATGCATTGGAAAAGCCAGCGTCGTCAAGTGCGGGTTGTCGGCGATATCACTAAGGCATCAGCCGCGCAATCCGATGAATATTTTCACAGCCGTGGACGCGGAAGCCAGATCGGTGCTTGGGCATCAGCACAATCACGCCCGCTTGCCAGCCGCGCCGCGCTCGAAGCCGAGGTCAAAGCCGTTGAAACACAGTTTCCCGCCGCTGTTGAGCGCCCGCCGCATTGGGGTGGGTTCTGTTTAAAGCCGCAGGAAATCGAATTTTGGCATGATGGTGAACACCGGCTGCATGACCGGTTCCGGTTCCTGTTACAGGCTGATGGTGGCTGGGATATTCAACGGCTGAATCCATAGATCGGCGATCATAATTCGGGCTTAGAATTGCCGTCAGATTTGCGTTTTTGTCTGTTTGCGGCATGCATCGCCCGATTTTGTCAAAATACAGTCGTTTGCTAGACGCTTTTTGCCAAATTTTCTTCGTAACATAACGCTGTCATGCGATATGCCCCTTACTGGTGATATCGCGGGTTAGCTTTATTTTTGCGGGAGACTTGGCATGAAGTCGCATGCGCGTGTTGTTGTAATTGGCGGTGGCGTCGTTGGTGTTAGCACTTTGTATCATCTGGCAAAGAAGGGCTGGAGTGATGTAGTACTTGTCGAGCGTAAGGAGCTAACCTCGGGTTCGACATGGCATGCGGCAGGTTTGTTGCCATTATTCAACATGTCCTATTCGGTTGGACAAATTCACAAATATTCAGTGAAATTTTATCAAGAATTGCAAGAAGAGACCGGCATGGATGTCGGGTTCCGCAATGTGTCCAATATCCGGCTTGCCAGCAATCAAGACCGGATGGATGAGTTTCGGCAATATGCCGGTGTTGCCAGCACGATTGGCGTGCAGGTTGATTTCCTAACACCTGAGCAGGTTCTGGATTATTGGCCAATGGCAAATATCGAAGGGCTTGTTGGTGCGATCCGTCACCCGCAAGATGGCTATATCCAGCCAGCCGATTTAACCCAAGCGCTGGCACGCGGTGCGCGTGACCGTGGCGCGGAAATTTATCGCAATACTGCGGTGACGGCGATCACCCGCAGTGATGATGGTCTTTGGATTGTATCCACCGACAAGGGCGATATCACCTGTGAACATGTGGTCAGCGCAACCGGCAATTTTGCGCGGAAAACCGGCGAAATGGTTGGGCTGAATATTCCGGTCATTCCGGTCGAGCATCAATATATCGTAACCGAAGCGCATCCCGATATTCAGGCGCGTCACCGTGATGGCAAGCCCGAAATGGGCGTTCTTCGGGATTCCGAAGGACAATGGTATATGCGCGAAGAGGCCGGAGGTTTGATCCTTGGCCCTTATGAAAAGGGCGCGCCGGTCTGTTATCTGGATGGACCAAGCGATGATTCCGAATATGAGTTATTCCAAGAAGATTTAGAACGGCTTGAGCCGCATATCGAGTCGGCGATGAACCGTGTTCCTGCCTTTGGCGAGTCTGGGGTAAAGCGGGTTTATAATGGTGCGATTGCCTATACGCCTGATGGCAACCCGATTGTTGGACCGGCATGGGATCTGCCAAATTTCTGGCTGAATGAAGGCCATAGTTTCGGCATTACCGCGGCTGGCGGTGCCGGATGGCAGCTTGCTGAATGGATTGTAGAGGGCGAGCCAACAATTGATATGTTGGGGGTCGATCCCCGGCGTTATGGCAGCTATGCAACAAAATCCTATCTGAAGGTCAAAAACGAAGAAGCCTATGCCAATGTTTTTGTCACGCATTTCCCCGATGAAGAACGCACCGAAGCCCGCCCGCTTCGCACCGCGCCTTGTTATGATCGGTTAAAAGCGCTTGGTGCGGTTTTTGGACAGAAATTTGGTTGGGAACGAGCCAATTGGTTTGCCCCTGAGGGCGTGCCGCAAGAAGATCATTGGTCTTTCCGCCGGTCAAATTATTTTGCGCATATCGGTAATGAGGTTCGTAACGTTACTGAAAATGCCGGATTGCTTGATATGTCTGCCTTTGCCAAAGCGCGGATTTCAGGGCCCGGTGCCGAAGCGTTCTTAGATCATCTTGTTGCCAATAAATTACCCAAGAAAGTGGGGCGGGTGGCATTATGCCATGCCTTGACCGAACGTGGCGGCGTGCATTCCGAATTCACAATCCAGCGGGAAAGCGCAACGAGTTTTTATCTTGTTTCAGCAGGGGCGGGGCAACGCCTTGACCATGACTGGATCAAAAAACATATGCCGACTGATGGCTCGGTGCGGATGGACAATCTGACCAATTCAATTGGTGTTCTGGTTTTGGCAGGGCCAAAATCACGCGATATTCTTGGCAAAATCACCCGCGCCGATCTGTCGAATGCGGCCTTCCCTTGGCTGTCTGGACAGATGATTGATGTAAATTTGGCACCGGCAATGGCCATTCGGGTGAATTTTGTTGGCGAGCTTGGCTGGGAATTGCATCACCCGATCGAATATCAAAACCATATTTTTGATGCGTTGATGGCGGCGGGTGCTGAATTTGGGCTAAAGCCATTTGGCATTCGGGCAATGGATGCAATGCGGCTGGAAAAATCATATCGTCTGGTTGGCACTGAACTATCAATCGAATATGCGGCATTGGAAAGTGGTTTGCACCGGTTTGTGCATCTGAATAAGGGCGATTTCAAAGGCCAGCGTCAATTGGCCGAATGGCAAGAACGCGGCTTTGCCAATGCCATGGTAACGCTTGAGGTGCATGACACAACCGATGCTGATGCCATTGGCGGCAATCCGATCATGACCGAAGATGGAACGGTGATTGGCCGCGCCACAAGCGGTGGTTATGGATTCCGGCTTGAAAAATCGCTGGCATTGGCAATGGTTCGTCCGGATTTGGCGACACCTGGCACCAAATTGATGATTGATATTCTGGATCAGCGATTGCCAGTGACCGTTCTTGAGGATTCGCCATTTGATCCTGACAATGCCCGCCTTCGCGCCTAGCCGCCGAATTGACTGTTTATGAGGATTTGTTAAATGACTGACACAAACACATCAGATCGCCGGAACCGCCGTGGTGGCGGACGCGATGCGCGCCGCAGCGCAAGGTCTTCAGGCAATCAGCAGGCCGCCGCACCGTTCATTGTTCGCAAGATAGCCCCGGTTGATATCCTAAGCGATGAAGGCGCCGAGATTATTGAAAATAATGCCGAAACGATTCTTGAGGAAATTGGCATTGATTTTCGTGATGATCCCGAAGCCTTAAGCATTTTGCGTGATGTTGGTTGCGATGTTCAAGGCGAGCGTGTGCATTTCCCGCGTGGTCTTGCCCGCCAGCTTTGTTCGACCGCGCCATCTGGCTATACCCAGCATGCCCGCAATGCCGAACGTTCAGTTGAAATTGGTGGGATGAATACGGTTTTTGCGCCGGTCTATGGCCCGCCCTTTGTGCGTGACCTTGATAATGAACGCCGCTATGCGACGATGGAAGATTTTCACAATCTGGTAAAGCTGGCCTATATGCATCCGGGCCTGCATCATTCGGGCGGCACGATCTGCGAGCCAGTTGATTTGCCAGTGACCAAACGTCACCTCGAAATGGTCTATGCGCATCAGCGTTTTTCCGACAAGCCCTATATGGGGTCAGTGACCGCGCCAAGCCGTGCGCAAGACACAATTGATATGTCGAAGATCCTGTTTGGCGATGAATTTGTTGCCAATAACACGGTGGTAACAAGCCTGATCAATGCCAATTCGCCAATGACATGGGATGACACCATGCTTGGGGCATTGAAAGTCTATGCCCGCAACAATCAGGCAACGGTTATTTCGCCCTTTATCCTTGCCGGTGCGATGTCGCCAGTATCGGTTGCCGGTACCTTGGCACAAACGCTTGCCGAAGCGATGAGCGGCATTGCCTTTGCGCAGGCGGTCAACCCGGGAGCGCCGGTTATTTTTGGCAGCTTTGCAAGTTCGATGTCGATGCAGACAGGCGCGCCGACCTTTGGTACGCCCGAACCGGCAAAGGTGCTTTATGGCTGTGCCAAGCTGGCGCGTCGTTTAGGCGTGCCGTTCCGGTCAGGCGGATCATTGACCGGTTCCAAAACGGCTGATGCGCAGGCAGCTTATGAATCGACGCATACGATTTTGCCAACAATCATGGGTGGCACGAATTTTGTGCTTCATGCGGCGGGCTGGATGGAAGGCGGTTTGGTTGCCGATTACGCCAAATTGCTGCTTGATGCCGATCAATTGACAATGATGCCAAAACTGGTCAATGGCATTGATCTGTCGGAAAATGGTCAGGCAATGGACGCGCTTCGCGAAACTGGGCCCGGTCAGCATTTTCTGGGGTCGGCGCATACGCAGGCCAATTTTGAAGATGCGTTTTGGCGGTCACAAATGGCCGATAACACAACATATGAGCAATGGTCATCTGAAGGCAGTGTTGAGAGCAGCGCCCGCGCGCGCAAACGCGCTGGTGAGATGCTGGCAGCCTATGAAGCGCCGGCAATTGATCCGGCGATTGACGAAGCCTTGCGTGCCTTTATCGACAAGCGCATGGAAGAATTGCCCGATACTGATTATTAAACGCTTCTTGGTAAAATCTCATTATTGCGTTTTCTGGGGCGTTTTATGTGGCCGTTAATTTCATGTGACCGGTAATTTCATGTAGCCTGGGTTTGTGGTCACTGATCTGACTGCAGCCTAGGCAATATATTGATAGCCATATTCCAAAGAAGCATCAGCAAGCCAGCGTTGAACATACGGGGCAAAGCTGGTGCGGCAAATCAGAATAAAGGCATCATCTGCTACAGCCATCAATGTTACCGCAGAGAGTGCCAGCAAGCTTTGCGCCGATTGGCCAGCGGCGAATTGCGTTGGATGCAAATCAAGCCCGCAACCTTTGGCTAGAACAGCACGAACCGCAGGCCCGCGAAGCGATAGCGCACAGAGGCTGTCACTGACATCGGTGACGGCGAAATGCGATGATGTGATCATGCTATGCAGGCTGTCTTGCAGCTCTTGTTCTTTGCCAGCCTCGCATAATAACAGATATTCATCGGGGCCAAGCCAAACCACATGGCGATCGCCTGCCGATTGAAACCGGTTGGCCTTTGGCGGAAATGTGCAGCCGGTGACCGCCTTTACCGCTTTGGCAAGGCCGTTTTGGCCACGCAGATTCAGTTTGCCAAGATGCGCCATCTCACCAAAAACAAGCCCAATCGCACCGCCATCGGGGTTGGCGCTTGTGCTACTAGCAATGCCAGCAAGGGCGGTCTGGCCTGAAAAATCTGGTTTGCTGCTTGATAAATTAGCCATTGATGCGCGCTCCCTTTGGATCAAAAAATGCCGTATCGACGATTTCGGCTTTCAAAACCGAACCATCAAGCATGGGAAAGAAGACCGTTTGCCCCTTTAGCGCATGGCCGCCTTTTAACATGGCCATCGCAATCGAGCGTCCACAATTTGGTGAAAAATAGGATGATGTTACCTGTCCAAGCATCTTCATTGGTAAAGGCTGGTCTGGATCAAGAACCGCATGCGCGCCCTCAGGGATCACTGTTGACGGGTCGCTGCACAGCAATCCAACAAGCTGTTTGCGATCATCATATTCCATGGTGTGACGCGCCAGCGCCCGCTTGCCAATGAAATCGGGTTTGGTTTTTGAGACAATCCAATCCATGCCAAGATCATGCGGCGTTACTGATCCATCAGTTTCCTGTCCGACAATGATAAAGCCCTTTTCGGCACGAAGAACATGCATGGCTTCGGTACCATAAGGGGTGATGCCATGCGCTTTGCCGGCGGCCATCAGGCGGGTCCATAATGCCAATCCATGACGCGCCGCCACATTGATTTCGTAAGACAGCTCGCCAGTAAATGAAATGCGGAAAATGCGTGCTGCCAGCCCGCCAATATGACCTTCCTTCATCGACATGAACGGAAATTCGGTTGGTGACAGATCAAAATCAATACCGGCATCTTGCAAAATCTTGCCAGCATTCGGCCCTGATAATGTGGCAACCGCCCATTGTTCGGTTACCGATGTTAGATAAACCTCAAGATCAGGCCATTCGGTTTGCAGCCATTCTTCCATCCAATCCAGAACACCAGCAGCACCGCCAGTGGTTGTAGTCATGTGGAAATGATTTTCGCCAATGCGGGTGGTCACACCATCATCCATGACCATGCCATCATCTTTCAGCATCAGGCCATAGCGGCATTTGCCAATACCAAGCTTGCGCCACGCATTGGTATAAAGACGGTTCAGAAATTCGGCCGCATCCCGCCCGCGAATGTCAATTTTGCCAAGCGTTGAGGCGTCAAGCAATCCGGCTGTTGTCCGCGCTGCCTTGACTTCACGATTGACCGCTTGTTGCATGGTTTCGCCATTTTGCGGATAATACCAAGCGCGCATCCATTGCCCGACATGTTCAAAGGTCGCACCATGCGCACGATGCCAATCATCCATGCGGGTCAGGCGAACCGGATCAAAAAGATCGCCAATATCGCGGCCAGCGATGGCACCAATATTTGATGGGGTATAGGGCATCCGGAAAGTGGTTGTGCCAACGGCTGGAATTTCATTGCCAAGCGCATCGGCAAGAATGGCCAAGGCATTGATATTGGATGTTTTGCCCTGATCGGTTCCCATGCCGGTGGTGGTATAGCGTTTGAGATGTTCAACCGACTGATATCCTTCGCGCGCCGCAAGCGACACATCACTTGCGGTGACGTCATTCTGGAAATCGACAAAGGCCTTTTGCCCGCGTCCGGCGGCATGACCATTTGGAATTTTCCATGCAGCAAGCGGACGCCAGCTTTGTTTATGGCTTTGCACAATAGGCGTATCAAGCGCGGTTGTTTTATGGCCGGTTGCGCTTGCGGCTTTGGTGCCAGCGCGAACCGCCTCTTTCAAACCAGCGCTAAGATCAAAACTGCCATTACAAGCGCCAATGTTAAAGCTCGGCTCATGTGTCGCTGATGGACGGAAACATAATTTTGCATCGTCCCATTGTAATTTGCCGCGGGCTTGTGAATGAAGATGAACCGCAGGCGACAAGCCGCCCGACATGGCAATCAGGTCACAATCACGATGATCAATATCGCCACTGATTTCGGTAACAGCGTCATTAACCGGCGCAATCTCGACCCGCGCAACGCGGTGATTGCCATAGGCGGCAATAATGGCATGGCCTTGCAGAATTTCGATGCCAGCATCACGAACCGCACGCATTAGCGGGCCGGTTGCCTTTGCCCGAAGATCGGCAACCACGACATGCGCGCCAGCATGATGAAGATCAAGCGCGGTGCGATAGGCATCATCATTATTGCAAACAACGATGGCGCGTTGTCCCGGACAAACGCCATAGCGGTTGATATAGGTGCGAACTGCGCCGGCAAGCATAACACCGGGAAGATCATTGCCTGCAAAAACCAATGGCCGTTCATGGGCACCTTGCGCGATGATCACCTGTTTTGCGCGGATTTTCCACAAACGTTGGCGTGGCAGATGCGCTGGGCGTGATGGTAGGTGATCGGTTACGCGCTCATTCAAGGTCAGGTAATTATGATCCAGATAGCCAAAAACCGTGGTTCGGGGAAGCAAGGTGACATTCGGCATGGCGGCTAATTCGGCCACAATATCGCTGATCCAATTGAACGCTGGACAATCGCCAATCATGATATCGGCTTCGCCAAGCAACCAGCCGCCAAATTCATTCTGCTCGTCAGCCAGAATCACGCGGGCCCCGCTTTTTGCCGCTTGCAGTGCCGCCATCAGGCCAGTTGCGCCACCGCCAGCAACAAGAATATCGCAATGCGCGTGGGTTTTTTCATAGCGGTCAGGGTCATTATGATCATCAGCAACCTTGCCAAGACCGGCAGCGTGCCGAATGACATGTTCGTAGCGCATCCACATTGATGCTGGCCACATAAAGGTCTTGTAATAAAACCCTGCTGGGAAAAACCGGTCGAGAACCGAATTAATGGCCCCAATGTCAAATTTTAAAGACGGGGTGCGGTTCTGGCTTTCGGCATAAAGCCCTTCAAAAATTTCAATCTGAGTGGCGCGTAAATTGGGTTCGGCATAAGCGCCTTTGCCAAGCCGGATCAGCGCGTTCGGTTCTTCGGAACCCGCTGCCATGATGCCGCGTGGCCGGTGATATTTGAATGAACGACCAACAAGATGAACATTATTTGCAAGCAATGCCGATGCCAGCGTGTCACCAGCAAAGCCGCGATAGCTGCGGCCATCAAAGGTGAAGTTGACAGGCGCGTTTTGGTCGATTCTTGCGACTGCGCGCTGGGGCTTGGTTTGTGGGCTGCCGGATGCGGCGGAACGAGATACCATTATTTTGATCCTCCGGCTTTGCTGCGTGATGGCGTGGCGGCTTTTTCGGCCGCTGTGTCGCGCCGCCAGCTTGTTTTATAGGTGGTTTTTGCGGCGGTTTTTACCGGCAGGCTTCCCATTGGGTAAATCTCGACAATTTCATTGCTTACCGTATCGCGTGCCACATTAAACCAGCGCCGGCATCCGGCGCTGTGCCGCCATCGTTCAAGAAACAGGCCTTTTGGATTGTCGCGCATGAATAGATAATCGGCAAAATCAGCATCCGAAATTTTATGATCGGCAAGGGGGCGCGCAATATGAGCTTCGCCGCCACAGGCAAATTCAACTTCGTCACGGGGGCCACAAAATGGGCAAGTGATGATCAACATAATACTCTCCTAGAACCCGTCTTAATGCGCCACGCCAGCGGCGCCATGTTCATCAATCAGCAGGCCGGTACGGAACCGATCCAAACTATAGGGCGCGGCAATTTTATTGGGCCGGTCATTGGCGATAAGATCGGCAAAAACATGCCCTGATCCGGGTGTTGCTTTAAAGCCGCCAGTGCCCCAACCGCAATCAAAATACAGGCCTTCAATATCGGTTTTGGAAATGATTGGTGATGCGTCGGGACAGGTGTCAACAATGCCGCCCCAATGGCGAAGCATCCGCAAGCGCGATAAAACCGGAAACAGCTCAACCGCGGCGGCAAGCATATGTTCGGGCACTGGAAATGAACCCCGTTGTGCGTAGGAATTATATTTATCGACACCGGCACCAAGAACCATTTCGCCCTTGTCAGACTGGCTGATATACATATGAACCGCATTCGACATGATCACCGTATCAAGAATCGGTTTGATCGGTTCCGACACCAGTGCCTGTAATGGGCGGCTGGCAATTGGCAAACGGATACCGGCCATTGCCGCAACGACGCTTGAATGACCGGCCACAACGCAACCAACTTTTTTGGTTTTGATAAAACCGCGACTGGTTTCAACGCCAATGATTTTGCGGCCTTGGCGGCGCAATCCAGTGACTTCACATTTCTGGATGATATCGACCCCTAAATCATCGGCCGCGCGCGCATAGCCCCAGGCCACCGCGTCGTGGCGTGCTGTGCCGCCGCGCCGCTGCAAAAAGCCGCCCATAACCGGATAGCGGATTGACTGATCGATATTGATTGTTGGAACGAATTTTTTGATTTCTGCGGGGCCAAGAATTTCTGAATCAATGCCGTTTAGCCGGATCGCATGAACGCGCCGTGACATTTCGCGTAATTCATGTTCGCTGTGCGCAATGGTCAAAACGCCGCGCTGGCTGAACATGACGTTGAAATTCAAATCCTGCGACATGCCTTCCCACAGCTTCATCGAATGTTCGTAAATGGCAGCAGATTCGTCCCAAAGATAATTTGACCGGATGATGGTGGTGTTACGGCCGGTATTGCCGCCGCCAATCCAGCCTTTTTCAATCACCGCAATATTGGTCAGGCCATGAACCGCTGCGAGATAATAAGCCGTGGCAAGCCCATGCCCGCCACCGCCGATAATCACCGCGTCATATTCGGCCTTTGGTTCGGGGTCGCGCCATGCGCGTTGCCAGTCCTGATGATAATTCATCGCCTTTTTGGCAAGCGCAAATGCTGAATAGCGCGGGGCGCCGCCCGGCAATCCGCGTTGACCGCGGTCTGGATGATTTTGTGCCATCTAACCCACCCTTCAAACTTTGTAAAAGCCATCATAGCGATAGCGTAAATGCTGCAATCGGCTCTGCCGTGACATGCTGCGCATTTGCCGAAAAATCCCTAGCCTATCAACGACATTGGGTATGTTTTAATCGACATGATAAGATCGGTTTTAGGCTGTTAATGCGCCGAATGTCAATTGAGGCATTATGCCGCCAACCGCCGCCGTGATTTGCGCGTGATTAGCCATGTGCATTACTTGACCTTGGGGGCTAAATTGCGGCACTGTTATCGGCATGATTTCCGGTTCGAAATAAATTTTCAGATCGGGTTATTTTGCAAAGATATGACAGGTTAGGACAATCATCATGGCGGTGATAAATTCGATTGCAGATCGTGAACAGGATATGAAGGCATGGCGGCATCTGCTGCATCAGCATCCTGAAACAAGCTATGAAGAAGTTTGGACATCCGATTTCATTGCCGCAAAATTGCAGTCATTTGGTATCGAGATTCATCGTGGTATGGGAAAGACTGGCGTTGTTGGGGTTTTGCGCGGCACTGGCAATGGCTCGTCGGCAATCGGATTGCGGGCCGATATGGACGCGCTGCCAATGCAGGAAATGAACGAATTTGCCCATGCGTCCAAAACACCCGGGCGGATGCATGCTTGTGGGCATGACGGGCATAGCACGATGCTTCTCGGCGCGGCGCAATATCTTGCGGAAACGCGTAATTTTGATGGCACTGTCTATTTCATCTTTCAGCCAGCCGAAGAAGGCGGCAAGGGCGGCGAAGCGATGATCAAGGATGGGCTGTTTGATCAGTTTGACATGAAAACCGTTTGGGGGATGCATAATTGGCCCGGCATGGATGTTGGGAAAATTGGCGTTCATAGCGGTGCCTGTATGGCAGCGGCGGATATGTTTGAAATGCGCATCACCGGATCTGGGGGGCATGCGGCGATCCCTGATCTTGCCATTGATCCGATTCCGTGTGGGGCGGCGATTGTGCAATCATTGCAATCGATCGTTTCACGCCGTGTTGCGGCGCTTGAACCGGCGGTTGTTTCGGTGACGATTTTCGAGTCGGGAAGTGCCTTTAATGTGATTCCGGGCTCGGCGCGGCTTGGCGGTACAGCGCGGTCATTTTCGCCTGATGTTCGCAAATTGCTTGAAGATTCGATCCATGAAATCGCTATAGCAACAGCCAAGGCCTATGATTGTGAGATTGAAATTGACTGGCAGCCAGGCTATCCGCCAACGGTCAATCATGCCGAAGAATCGGCGCGTGCTGTTGCTGTTGCCGCCAATATCCTTGGTGCAGACAATATCATCACCGATCTGCAGCCATCAATGGGGGCTGAAGATTTTGCCTATATGCTTGCCGAAAGGCCGGGATCCTACATCTGGCTTGGGGCAGGGCCTGCCAAGAATGGGGCGATGCTGCATAATGATCGTTATGATTTTAACGATGATGTTCTTGCCACCGGTGCCAGCTATTGGGCGCGGCTGGTTGAAAGCGAATTGCCGAAATAATCCGTTAATTTATCTTTTGCCAGCGGGTGTTGCGGGGTGATTCGCCCAATATCCTATCGATTTTGCCCGATATTCTAGCGATCTTAAAAGATGGAAAATCTTGACTTTGGCATAGGTCTAAAATAGAACAAAACATGAACAAAAGGCAGATATATATGATAGGAATCAGGCAAAATGCAAAGGATGAACCAGCCTATATCAATCGCAAAATCATCTGATTTTAGGGCATCTAATGATCAGATTATAAACGAAAAAAAGACATATGACCTTGCCCGCCTTCGACAAGAAATTGCCGTGGCTGATGGTTATGATAAGCGTCTTTATATGCCGCTTGGTGTCGATTCGCTGGATCAGGCATTGGCTGGTGGGCTGACGCTTGGGCGGGTGCATCTTTTAATGGGTGCGATGCAGGCTCATGGGGCGGTAAGCGGCTTTGCTATGGCGCTTCTTGATTTGCTGCAACATCACGCGCAGCAGATAAAGCCCAAGCAAGCTAGCAATCGGCCAACAGCGGCCATAAATGATGCTGGTCTGATTGTCTGGTGTCCGGCAAGCCAGCGAAATGGTGCTGGTATGTTATATGGGCATGGGCTTGCCGCGGCTGGGCTGGATCCGGCGCGATTGCTGATTGTTGATACACCAAACCCGTCACGGCGTTTGGCCGCGCTTGATGATATTTTGCGAACCGAAGGCCTGGCCGCGGTTGTGATGGAATATGATGGGGTGCAGAAATCGGCTGATTACTGGATGCGGCTGGCACGACGTGCGCAGCTTGCCGCCGAAGATAGCGGCACAACAGCTTTTCTGCTTGGCGCACCAGTTGGGGTTGCTGGATTTGAAACAGCTTGGCAGATCAAACCGGCGGCCGATCTTGACAGATGGTCACATTCTGCCTTGGTTCAACGCAGTGTCTGGGATTTGACATTGCAGCGCGCGCGTGGTGGCAGGCCGCATAAATGCAGGGTTGGCTGGCAGGCGGGTCTTGGTCAATTGCAGGCCTGTGATCATAACATCATGGCCAATGGCAAATTGGTTCAGGCCGAATTGCCCATCGCTGACTTGTCAGCCAGTCACTGGTCAGCGCAAGCTCTTGCCCGATAGGCATGTGATCATGCCCGTTTCCTATCGTCATATTATCTATATCCATTTTCCCTATCTGGCCGCATCGCGGATCCAGAGAGCATCTGGGCAAAGGGAATCTGGAGCTGATCTGCCGCTTGTTATAATCCGGAAAGTCAACGGCGCTGATATTATTCTGGCGGGTTGTACCAAAGCGGCAGCGCATGGTCTTGCCGCTGGTATGCAGCTTGCCGATGCCCGCGCCTTATGCCCACAACTCAGAACCGAAGCATATGACCCGCTAGCCGACCATGCCGATCTTCATCATCTGGCTTTATGGGCGCGCCGTTATAGCCCGCTTACCGCGGTTGATGATCAGCATTGCGGAATCTGGATTGATATTGCTGGTGCCGAACATCTGTTTGGCGGGGTGCGTTCGCTATTAGCCGATTGCGCCAAACGCCTTCATCGAAGTCACTTTCGGGCGGTGCTGGCGGCGGCACCAAATTGCGGCGCGGCGTGGGCCTTGGCGCATTATGGAAAGCCGTCAGAGCGGTTAATGACCGCACCGAAACCGGCAGATGGACAGCCGGACACGGTAAGATATATTTTCAGCCGCGCCCGCTTGCGACGCCATCTGGCAGCATTGCCGCTTGCTGCATTGCGAATCGATACGGCAATTGCCGATCATATGCGGCGCGCAGGCTTGCGGGCGATTGGGGATATTATTGGATTGGCGCGTGCGCCATTGGCCGCGCGTTTTGGTCAGGATGTGCTTCTTCGGCTTGATCAGGCGCTTGGCGATCAGGATGAAAGCTTTACAGCTGTTAGCCCGCCAAAACCGCTTTATATATGCCGTCAATTTGCCGAACCCATTGGCGCAGCTGATGATATCAAGGCGATGATTCGCCAATTGGCAAGTGAAACAGCCACTTTGCTTCAACAGGCCGGATTGGCAACACGCCGTTTGCGGCTTGGCTGGCAATTGGTTGATGGGCTGGTTTTTGCACATGATGTGCATCTTTCGCGGCCAAGCCGTGATGTGACTTTATTTCACCGCTTGCTGGCCAATGCCAGCGACAAGATCAACCCTGAATTTGGTCTTGAAATGGGCTGGATGGAATCGCTTGATTGCAGCCCCCTTGCGCCACTTGATACGGCTTTGCCGCATATGATGTTGCAGCGCCATGATGGGGTTGCAGGCGAATCCTATGCCAGCCTTGTTGACCGGTTGGTGGCACGTCTTGGCTATGGTGCCGTGGTCAGATTGGCACCGCAAGCCTGCTGGCAACCCGAAGCGGCGCAATCGTTTAAATTGCCTGATCCAAGCCAGATTTTCACCAAAACGGACGAAAAATCAGGTTGGCTTGGTGATCCGGCATCAGGCACTGCGCCACCACGCCCCATTCGCCTTTTGGCCTATCCGCACCCTGTTGATGTTGTCGCGCTTCTTCCCGATCACCCGCCAGCGCAATTTATCTGGCGGCGGCGAATTCATAAAATCATTCATGCCACAGGGCCAGAACGGATTGCCCCTGCATGGTGGCAGGCACCCGCTGGCAGTCGCACCCGCGATTATTTTCGGTTACGCGATGATCAGGGGGCAGGGTTCTGGCTATATCGTGAAGGTTTGCCAGAACGTCACGAAACCCCATCTTGGTTTTTGCATGGGTTTTTCGCCTGATGGCCCTATTGCGTAAACAAGGCCAAGCCGCATCACATGCGTTGCTTGGCTGTTATAGTAATTTCACCTTTTTAAAGGGCGCATCGCATCCTGATGAAATGGTGGCACAGGCGGCCGCGCTTGGGTGGGCGGCGGTTGGCATTGCCGATGTGAATTCGCTGGCCGGTATTGTGCGGGCGCATGTGGCGGCGCGTGATCACCAGATCAGGCTTGTTGTTGGTGCCAGATTACGCCCTGCCGATGGTCCTGATATTATTGTTCATCCGTGTGACCGCGTTGGTTATGAAGCTTTATCAATGCTGCTAAGCGAGGCCAATATGCGAGGCAGCAAAGCCGCGCCAATTCTCTATCTTGCCGATCTTGCCCGCCTGCCAGCAAGCACCGCATTGCTGGTCATGCCGCCGCGTCATCCAGATGCGTATTACCAAACGCATTTGCAGACCATTCGCCAAATTGCCAAAGGGCAATTATTTGCAGGGATTTGCCTATATCGTGATGGGGCTGATGAGGCACGATGCCAGATGTTAGCGGCAGCGGCAGCGGCGCTGGGGCTGCGGGTGGCGGCAGCGGCAGATGCGCTTTATCACATTCCTGATCGCCGCCCGCTTGCCGATGTTCTGGCGTGCATCCGTGAAAAGCAACAGCTTGATGATGCTGGCTATCTTATTTCGCGCAATGCCGAACGCCATTTGATTGATTGTGCCGAGGCTGAACGGCGTTGGCGGCATGTGCCAGATGCGCTTGATGGGGCAAAAGCGCTTGCAGATTTATGCCATTTTTCAATGGATGATTTGTCTTATGAATATCCTGACGAGCTAAAGCCGAGTGGACGAACCGCCATGCAGGAACTGGCCTTCCAGACATGGCGCGGCGCTGAAAAACGCTATCCTGATGCGATCCCTGATAAGGTAAGTGCCTATCTGAAACATGAATTGATCTTGATCGAGCGTTTGAATATTGCGCCTTATTTTCTGACCGTCTTTGATATTGTTCGCTTTGCGCGGGGGCGCGGTATTTTATGTCAGGGGCGCGGTTCGGCGGCGAATTCGGCGGTTTGCTATTGTTTGGGCATTACCGCGGTTGATCCTGAACGATCGCAACCCTTATTTGAACGTTTTGTCAGCGAGGCGCGTGGTGAGCCGCCAGATATTGATGTCGATTTCGAACATGAACGCCGCGAAGAAGTGATCCAGCATATCTATGCAAAATATGGCCGGAATCGTGCTGGCCTTACCGCCAGTGTGATTACCTATCGTCGCCGCAGCGCATTTCGCGAAGTGGCAAAGGTGTTTGGCCTTAGCCGTGATGTTCAGGCGGCCTTGGCTGGCGAGGTATGGGGGCGTGAAAAAACCGGCCTTGATGCTGCGGCGCTGGCCGCGGCGGGACTGGATGCCAATGACCGGCGACTGCGGTTGGTTTTACAATTAGTGGCCGATATCAGCCGGTTTCCACGGCATTTGTCACAACATGTTGGCGGGTTTGTGATCACCCGTGGGCGGCTTGATCATCTATGCCCGATCAGCCCTGCGGCGATGGCTGGCCGTACCGTGATCGAATGGGATAAGGATGATCTTGATGCGCTTGGCTTGTTAAAAGTCGATGTGCTTGCGCTTGGCATGCTAAGCTGTATCAGGCGCAGTTTTGATTTGCTTCGCACGCATTATAACCGACATTTAACGCTAGCATCATTGCCGCCTGAAGATATGAAAACCTATGACATGCTATGTCGGGGGCAGTCGGTTGGGGTTTTTCAGGTTGAATCGCGGGCGCAGATGGCGATGTTGCCGCGCCTGCAACCGCGCTGTTTTCACGATCTTGTTGTGCAGGTAGCGATTGTCCGCCCGGGCCCTATTCAGGGCGACATGGTTCACCCTTATTTGCGGCGGCGTGCCGGTTTGGAAAAGGTGGATTACCCGTCAGATGCCTTGCGTGATGTTCTTGAACGCACGCTTGGTGTGCCGCTATTTCAAGAACAGGCAATGCAGATTGCCATTGTTGGGGCGGGGTTTTCGGGCGCTGAGGCCGACCAGCTGCGCCGAACGATGGCGACGTTCAAAAAGCAGGGAAACATAAGCCATTTCCGCAATAAAATGATCAATGGCATGATCGAGCGCGGCTATGATGAAGCGTTTGCCATTCGCTGTTTTCGCCAGATCGAAGGCTTTGGCATGTATGGCTTTCCTGAATCACATGCGGCAAGCTTTGCGCTGTTGGTCTATGTGTCGGCATGGCTGAAATGCCATTATCCAGATGTGTTTATCTGTGCCTTGCTGAATGCCCAGCCGATGGGGTTTTATGCACCAGCGCAATTAATTGCCGAAGCCAAACAAAACAACATTACCATCCGCCCCGTTGATGTGAATTTTTCAGGCTGGGATCACCGTCTTGAAACCGACCCTGACAATCGAAAGGGTCATCATGCGTTACGGTTGGGTTTGCGGCTTGTCAAAGGGCTGGCGCGCGGTGAAGGTGAACGGATTGCCGCCAGCCAAATAGCCGCCAGCCAAACAAGCAATGGCGGAAAACAGACAGGATTAAGCTTTTCCAGCCTTGATGATGTCATGCGAAAAGCCGATGTATCGGCAAAATCATTACAGGCCATTGCCGATGCGGATGGTTTTGCCAGCCTTGCGATTGACCGGCGACAGGCATTATGGGCAGCACGCGGACTGGCGCGGCACCGGCTGCATGATATGCCATTATTTGCCCTTGCTGGTCGCCGGCATGAACGGCTTGCGGGGAATGAACCGGTGATCGAATTGCCGCAAGCCGAACTTGGTGAAAACGTGGCTGAAGATTACCGCAATCTTGGCCTGTCATTAAAAGCGCATCCCCTCGATTTGCTGGCAAAGCCGCTTGGTCTGGCTGGCTGGCAGCTTTGCAGCCATGTCCAAAATGCACCTGACGGGAAACGGCTTCGCATTGCTGGTCTGGTGACGATGCGTCAACGACCCGGCACCGCCAGCGGTACGGTTTTCATAACGCTTGAAGATGGGCAGGGCACGGCGAATGTGATTATATGGCCAAAATTAACCGAAACCTATCGCGAGGCATTGTTGCGGGCGCAGATTTTAGGGCTGGTTGGCCGCGTCCAACGCCAGCAGGCGGTGATTCATATCATTGCCGAATCTCTGTTTAACCTGAACGGGTTTTTGCGTCATATCGATGCCAGCAGCGGCAGCAAAAATGCCGTTCGGATGAAAAGCAGAGATTTTCATTAAAGATTAATTTTGAACATGATGACGCAAATGATAAAGCAAATGATTATTGTGGGAGGAAGCTATGGCTCATGTCAAAGATATCGCCATCACCAAAGGTAAAATTTACCTAGGTGGTTGCCATTGCAGGGGTGTCCGGTTTTGCCTAACCGGTCCATTGCGTCAGGCGTTGATTTGCCATTGCCGTGATTGTTTTCAGATTGCCGGTCTTAGCTGGGGTTCGACCTCGGTTCCGGATGACAGCTTTGAGCTGAACGCCCAGCAAACGCTTGGCTGGTATGACAGTTCGGCCTGGGCCAAACGCGGATTTTGCCGAAATTGCGGTGCGTCGTTGTTTTATCGCCTAAATGGCATCTCCCGAACATCAGTTGCCATTGGCATGCTTGATGATGCCAATGATCTGGTGATTGCTGGCCAGATTTTTGCCAATAGCCACCCGCATTGGGATCGGCTGCGCCCCCATGATTTGCCGCATCTTGATGATCAGTTTTGAGGTAAAAAATCCTAAGATATCTTAGCCGCGTGATGTTGGCGACACGGCAATGGCAATGCAGGGCCGTCCAGCGGAAAACAGCGCTGCACAGGCTGCGCGCGCCTGATCTTCTTCAAGATCATTAAATCGAACCCGCCATAATGGAATCGCGCCACGCGTGACAAGATGCAAATTTGCCGGTGTCATGCCAAGCACATCATCGGCCGTGCGCCGTGCCACAATCGCCGCGCGATGTGCGTTAACACGTTGGGCAAAATTACCAATTTGCACGCTCCAGCTTGGGTTTTCATCACTGGCAGGGTTGGCGGCACTTGCAATATCAAGCTGGATAAATTCGGTCTTTTTTGGTGCTGCAGCTGGCCGTGTCTTGGTTTTGCTGACTGGCAGGCTTTTGGGCAATTTGTCGCCGCGTTCGGGTGGTGCCACTGGCAAGGTTGTTGGCATGGCAAGCGCGGCACGCCGAACCGTGATGGTTTTGACGCGTTTAAACTGATTATCCAGAATTTGCATCATATGGCGGTCGCGGCTGCGCGACGTTTTCCCGCCAAACACAACACCAATCAGCCGAACACCATTGCGCTCGACCGTGGCAACAAGATTGAATCCCGATGCATTAATATAGCCTGTTTTGATACCATCTGTGCCGCTATATTTTGCCAACAGCTTGTTATGATTGCCGTATTTCCGGCCTTTCCAGTTAAAGCTTTGGGTGCTGAAATATTTATAAAATTGCGGAAAATCGCGCCGCATGGCAACGGCCAGAACGGCCATATCTCGCGCTGTCGATTTCTGCCGACGATTTGGTAGGCCTGACGCGTTCTTGAAAACCGTACGCCGCATGCCCAGAGCCTTGGCCTTGCGGGTCATGCGTTTGGCAAATTTTCGTTCCGTGCCCGACAGTTTTTCGGCAAGCGCTGTTGCCACATCATTGGCCGATTTTGTCACTAGCGCGTAGATGGCTTGTTCGGCGCTGATTGATTGACCCGGTTTCAAATATAATTTGGATGGCGAACGGCCAGCGGCTGTTTTGGAAACCGGAATCCTGCTTTTCAGCGTCATGCGTCCCGCTTCGATATCTTCAAACAAAAGATAAAGCGTCATGATTTTGGTCAAGGATGCCGGATAGCGCAGATTATCGGCATTGCGCGAAAACAGCACTTTGCCAGTGGCTTCTTCAATGACGATTGACGCATATTTGCTGGCTTTAGCCGGTGTCGCCGGCAACCCAAGCCCAACCATAAAAATGATCATCATTGTCAAAAAGGATTTACCGGGGCGGAAACCCCCAAGCTGTGACAAAGCCAAAAGGCCGGATTTTATCGAAAATAAAAATTTGTCACCACGGCGATTGAGTGACCGAAAGGGTGCATGTTGCTTGCTCAGTAGCGTCTTGGCTACATTTGATCGTGCCATTAAGGCCTGCCCCATTCCGAAATTATGACTATCTTGTAACACTGCGCGGCAAAGCATAACGCAATTAGGATTCTATTCAAGAATCTTGCCAAAATTTGGACAATAAACTGCAATATGGTCGCATCATGTATTTGCGAAAGTTTTTTTGCTGCACCCCTTTTCCTTGATGGATGCGATACCAATATCAAAAGGATGCGGCGGCCGTTTTGTTTCTGTGCTATATTCAACGCCTTGTACGGATGATTGAATTACGAAGGTTTAAAAGAGAATTTATGGCAAATGAAGACGATAAAAACGGCAATGGTCAGTTAATCCTCGACAGCCGTACCAAAACGAAAAAGCCATCAATGTATAAAGTCATTATGCTTAATGACGACTATACACCGATGGAGTTTGTCGTGCATGTCTTGCAGAAATTTTTCGGTCGTTCGGCAGATGAAGCCACCCAGATCATGTTGAATGTGCATCAGCGCGGGGTTGGTGTTTGCGGTGTCTATAGTTTTGAAATCGCCGAAAGCAAAGCGCAAAAAACCATTGATTATGCGCGGAAGAATGATCATCCGCTGCAATTACAACTGGAAAAGGAATAGGCAAAATGCTGTCACGCGAACTCGAAGAAACATTGCGCCGCGCCATGTCGAATGCGGCATCATGTTCGCATGAATTTGCCACTTTAGAACATTTGCTGTTGGCACTAACCGAAGATAGTGACGCGCTTGAAGTCCTGCATGCCTGCAATGTTGATATTGATGAGCTGGTCAAAAAGCTGGGTGAATTCATCGAAATTGAACTGGCATCGATTGTTGACCCCGAAGGCAATGTTGATGTGCAGCCAACGGCAAGTTTCCAACGTGTGATCCAGCGCGCCATCATCCATACACAATCATCAGGGCGGGAAGTGGCCACCGGTGCCAATGTTCTGGTGTCGATTTTCTCCGAGCGCGAAAGCCATGCTGTCTGGTTTTTGAAATCATTGAATATGACACGGCTTGATGCGGTGTCCTTTATCAGCCATGGCGCCGACAGCAGTATCGCCAAAAGCCAGAGCGAAGATCAGGCTGGCGAAACCATTGGCGAGGATGGCAAAGACCCGCTTAGCCAGTTTGCTGTCAATTTGATCGCCAAGGCCGCAGCTGGTAGGATTGATCCATTGATTGGCCGCAGCCGTGAATTAGACCGCACGATTCAGGTTTTATGCCGCCGCACGAAAAACAATCCGCTTTATGTTGGTGATCCGGGTGTTGGCAAAACCGCCATCGCCGAAGGGCTTGCCTTGCGAATTTATGAAGGCAATGTTCCCGATGTTCTGGCAACAGCGGTGATTTATTCGCTTGATATGGGACAATTGCTGGCTGGAACCCGCTATCGTGGTGATTTTGAAGAACGGTTGAAAGCCGTGATGAAAGCGGTGGCAGATGATGAAAATGCCATTCTGTTCATTGATGAAATCCATACGGTGATTGGCGCCGGGGCAACCTCTGGCGGTGCGATGGATGCGTCAAATCTGCTAAAGCCTGCGTTGCAGGAAGGCACGCTTCGCTGTATCGGGTCGACAACCTATAAAGAATATCGCGGCCATTTTGAAAAGGATCGCGCACTGGTGCGCCGGTTCCAGAAAATTGACGTTGCCGAGCCGACCATCCCCGATACGATCAAAATTCTGAACGGTCTAAAAAGCCGGTATGAAGATCATCATAAGGTGCGTTTTACCGGTGCTGCCTTGAAAACCGCGGTTGATCTGTCTGCCCGCTATATCAATGATCGCAAATTGCCCGATAAAGCGATTGATGTGATTGACGAAGCTGCGGCGGCACAAAATCTGCTGCCACCATCACGCCGCCGCCAAACAATTGGCCAGAAAGAAATCGAAGCCACGGTGGCGACAATGGCGCGGATTCCGTCAAAGCATGTTAGCCGTGATGACAAGGCTGTGCTGGCATCGCTTGAAACCGATTTGAAACGTATGGTGTTTGGCCAAGATCCGGCCGTTACCGCATTGGCATCAGCGATTAAGCTATCGCGTGCTGGCCTTCGTGATGCAGAAAAGCCGGTTGGCAATTATCTGTTTTCCGGCCCAACAGGCGTTGGTAAAACCGAGGTTGCGCGCCAGCTTGCCGAAACGCTTGGCATCAAGCTGATGCGGTTTGATATGTCCGAATATATGGAACGCCATACGGTATCGCGCCTGATTGGTGCGCCTCCAGGCTATGTCGGGTTTGACCAAGGTGGGCTGTTGACCGATGCGGTTGATCAGACGCCGCATGCCGTTCTGCTTCTTGACGAGATCGAAAAAGCGCATCCTGATTTGTTCAATATTCTGCTGCAGGTCATGGATCATGGCAAATTGACCGACAATAATGGCAAGATTGTTGATTTCAGAAATGTCATTTTGATTATGACAACAAATGCCGGAGCGCAGGAATTGTCAAAATCGGCAATCGGCTTTAACCGTACGCATAATGAAGGCGCCGATATTGAAGCTATCGAAAAAATGTTTACGCCTGAATTCCGTAACCGGCTTGATGCGATTATTCCGT
>JAFMNI010000015.1:0-7892 GCA_017859295.1 Candidatus Puniceispirillum sp.
GCATGCCGCCAGCGTTCGTTCTGAGCCAGGATCAAACTCTTAGGTTAGACTGGTTTGAACGGATAAATCCGTCAAACATGTCATCCTATTCAATCCATGTTCGTTAACTTTTGTTCAAAATTAGCGTTTTGAAATTCAACAGGCTGACTTTTTAAATCACAAAGAACGACACGTTATCACGTACCGCTGCCCGCGAACTTCTTCCAAAATGCTTCCAACTTTTTCAAACAGCGCCTGAATGCTTGGGCTAAGCCCTTGGTTCAGTTCCCGTTCCTCATCCGAGACAACGGAGGCGGGTTATAGGCCTGCCTGAGCAGACTGTCTAGCCCTAAAATCTCTTTTTAGTGACTTTATTTTTCAACCCTTCCAGCAACAAGCCTTGGGGCCAAATCCGTTTCTCATTTCTGAACAACGGAGGCGGGTTATAAGCCTGCAAAAGCAGACTGTCTAGCCCTAAAATCGGTATTTGTGATCTTTTTTCGGAAAACCGCACTACAGCGCGCTAAATATAAGAAATAACCAGCGCGGAACGACTTTTCTGAAAGGGTTACAACAATGTTTCCCGATCACGCAATTTGTATAGCAGGTCTGTTCCATGATGAACAGGCAAAAGATACACGCCAAAAGGATAAATACCGATTTTTACTGCTTTTCTTCACAGGCCACCAACGCCTCCCTGGTAATAATGTACCGATTTAAGCCGTTATCAGATCCGCGCCAGCGGCTTTTGCAGATGATGGATTTAACACCCGGGCAAAGCGACAAAAACAGATTATGGAGATTTCCTAATCGACTGATTCATAAACAAATTAACTATGTGAGTTTTATCGAAATGATTGACTTCTCGTAAAAGCTACGGCATGTAAAGGCTGCATTCAAGCGGCTTGCGGGCCAAATGGGGACGTGAAGATGCGGGTAAACTGCATAACCAGAAACGCATTTCAAAGACGGTCTTATCGGGCTGTGATGTCAATTGCGCTGACCTGCCTTTTCGTTGGTCAATCGGTCACCACGAAGGCAGAAACAGGCGTAGCGCGCGAATCAGTCAAATCACTTCATGTCGCTTTTGCGCCGATGGAACCTGTTTTTCAAACTGCACCAGCCTTGCCAACAAGTCGGCCCGATCCGGCACTTGCCTATCCGGCAATCCCTGTTTCGATCATCCCGCCAGTGTCAAAACCGGCGCTGATTGATGTTCTTCCAAAATCAACCAAGATGATTAGCGAGATGATTCGGGCACAAACCGGATTGGAAAGTGGTCCCGAAACCGAATTAAAGCTTCGCAATGGCGAAGGCATTGGTGCGCTTTTGCGCCGTGCCGGATATGATTCGGCAGCAATCGCCAAAGCAATCGACGCTGTTTCGGGTAAAGCGAACCTTCGCCGCCTGCAAATTGGCACCAAATTTCAGGTTGCATCGCAGGGATTTAGCTTTTCGACCAAGCCCGGACGCGACATTTATGTGATTCAGCATCCGGAAAGTGGCTGGCTGGCGCTCACCGCGCTTCGGCCGACCGATCGCTATATGAATTTTTTCCAAGGCACAATTGACGATTCTATCTACCGGGCCGCAATGGCCGCTGGAATCAGCGAAAGCGCCTTTAATGATTATATCCGTGTCATGGGCTTTTCAGTCGATTTCCAGCGCGAGATTCGAACCGGTGACCGATTCGAACTTCTGTATGAAACCGAACGCGACAGCATTGACGGTAAAATCGTTGGTGGCAAGCTGCATTATGCCGGGCTTGTCTTATCTGACGAGCAATTGGGATTTTTCCGCTATGATGGCGATAAGGATGCCATTGGCTGGTATGATGAAAATGGCAATTCAGCTGCACGGACCCTTATCCGCACGCCGATTTCCGGGGCGCGGCTTTCATCTTCTTTCGGCCATCGCAAACATCCGGTTAGCGGCTTTAATGCCATGCATAAAGGTGTTGATTTCGCAGCGCCACGCGGCACGCCAATCATCGCCGCTGGATCGGGCGTGATTCGCGAGGCCGGCTGGAAAGGCAGTTTTGGCCGCTATATCCGAATCAGGCATAATGCTACTTATGATACGGCCTATGCCCATATGTCACGCATTGCGCCAAATATCCGCCCAGGATCACGGGTGAAACAAGGTGAAATCATCGGATATGTCGGATCAACCGGCAGATCAACCGGCGCGCATCTTCATTATGAAGTGATGGTCAATAACCGGCAGGTAAACCCCATGACCGTTCGCTTGCCAACCGGCGAGCGGATCGATGATCAGCATTTGCCAGCCTTTCGAAAAACCGTCGCCGCCATTGATCAAGAAGTTTTGTCGCACGGCACCATCCGCTTTGCCGGTGACGTGACAATCAAAAACACACAATAACCACACATCGCTGGCGCTAAATCCATATCAAGCCGGCGATATTGTGCATTTTGGCTGGTATTCGGCCATTAACGCTGGCTAGCGTCACTGTCATAACGCGGCATAAACATGGTTCAGGGGAACATATCCATGCAAATTCATCAGCTTTGGCAATATCCGGTCAAGGGGTTTGGCGGCAACCAAATGCCTTTGGCCAAACTGCAGCAAGGTAGCTATTTTCCCAATGACCGGCAATTTGCAATTTCGATTGGAGACGAAAAAACCGCCACTGCCAGCGATGGAACATGGTTTCGTAAAGCGCATTTCCTGCAATTAATGTCACATGATTTATTGGCCGAATATAGCTGCCGCTATGATGATGCCGCTAATCCGAAATTAGAATTGCTGCATCATGGTGTAACATGCTTAAGCATTGATCCGGCAGAGCCAGCCGATTGCCAGCGTTTTGAAGATTTCTTTTTCACCTTGCTTGGCAGCAAGCTTCGCGGAAAGCCGCGTTTGATGACGATGAAACATCAGGCCTATAGTGACCAATCAACAGCGCTGATCAGCATTGCCAGCAAGGCCTCGCTTGACGCTTTTGCCCAAGCGACCAACACAAAGCCCGACAGCCGCCGGTTTCGGATCAACATCATTATTGATGGCGACACGCCCTTTGCCGAAGAGGGCTTGATTGGCAAAACATTACGTTGTGGTGATGCGCTGCTATTGGTCAAAGAACCCGTTGGCCGCTGCGCCGCAATCAATGTTGACCCGGCAACGGCCAAACGTAGTCCAGAAGATTATGTGCGCTTTATGAAAGCCCATTTCGGCCATAGCAATCTTGGCATTTTTGCCGAAGTAATCAATGGCGGCATCATTCGGCTTGGCGATAGCTTCCAGCCAGCCTAAATCACGCCGAATGCCACTCGATTTCCATGAGGGTCGCAGGTTTTTAACCGCATTTCCGGTGCTGCAAGCCACGCAAAGACGTATCTGTTAGGAAGGTTGATCGCCATCTTGATCACCCTGAACCGCTTCGGCAAGCTGCGCCGGAGACAGGTTTTTGCGATCTTCTGCACCATTATTGGCGGCACCATTATTAGCGGCACCATTGCGGGGGTTACGCCGCTTTTTCGGGGCGGCATCGCCTGACTCAGCGGCACCATCCCCGCCATTGGCCTGCGCTGATCCTCGATTGGTATTCTCATCAGCCGGCAAACCAGCCTCACCATTTTCGGCTGCAGGTTCCGGCTCACGCCGAGAATCGCCTGAAGCGGCGTCATCATCAGCTACGGCATTGGCCTGTTCTTGCTGGCGTTTGGTTTCGGCAACGCCAACAGCCGCCTGATGAAGCCGAAAATAATGATCGGCGAATTGTGTATAGGCCTCAGCCGAAATCCGTTCACCCGATGTCGCCGCATCATGCGCAAGCGCCATATATTTTTCATGAAGCTGTTGGGCATTGCCCCGCAATTTCACATCAGGGCCATTTGACTCATAAGATGTGTTGCGGTTCGGCACATGATTATGATTGCCACTCGTATTTCCACGACGGCCACGACCACGGCCGCGTTTGGCGTTTTGAGGTTGTCTCATTGGGTTTGATACCACATTCGCTATTAAAAACGGTTATCGATAAAATTAATCAAAGTCATTTCGGTTGCGGTTAGTCTATTAACGACAGCTCGACATAAAGCCGGTGCAAGCGATCCCATTTCGTTAGGAAAGGCGCTGGCGTATCGGTGACCAAAATCACCCCGCCGCGATTGGCGATACCATAGCGTTGGCTTCATATTAATATCAAGGAAAATATCACCCATTTCACATTTTAATTGAAAATGCGAGACAGCGCGTAATGCCAGCAAGATCACAATGACTGTCGCAAAGCTGTAAATTCACTTTTTCCGCCGCAGCGGTGACGGCATTTTCCTGCCCGCGTCCGATTTCAACAAAAGCCTTACCATCCACCGCAAGCACCGCCGCAAGTCGTGGCAAAAGTTGCGTCCAGCAGGCCATGCCATCAGCCCCGCCATCAAGCGCCAAGGCCGGATCAAAAGATTTCACATCCACCGCAAGCCCATCAATTTCGCCAGTCGGGATATAGGGCGGGTTTGACAAGATCACGTCAAAATTGCCAAGCGACCCTAGATCATCCGTAAAGCTATGTTCGGCAAATGCGGCGCGATCACCAAGACCGAGGCTAGCCGCATTGCGCCTAGCCGTGGCCAGCGCATCGGGATTAATATCAATGCCAATACCTTGCGCCTTCGGCAATTCAGATAATAACGCCAAAAGCAAACAGCCGCTTCCCGTGCCAAGATCAAGCAAGCGCAAAGGTCGATCCTTGACCGCGTTACGTAATGCCCATCCTACAGCCGCTTCAATCAATGTTTCTGAATCGGGGCGCGGATCAAGCGTTGCTGGCGATACGGCAAAGCGAAGTGACCAAAATTCACGCCAACCGCGAATGCGGCTGATTGGCTCGCCCTCAAGGCGGCGTGCCACCATCGCGGCCAGCCGGTCAGCACAAACCTGATCCAGTGGCGCGATATCTTCATGTGGCAAAACAGCGTCATCACGCCCTAAGGCCATGCCAAGAAGACAACGCGCATCGGTCTTGGCACTGGCAATTCCGGCCGCGGCAAGGGTCTGCTCGAGACCATAAAGAATGGTGCTGGCGTCTTGTTGTGCTGGCGGATCGGTTTTTTTGTGATCAACCGGCGTCACCATCACATCCCTTCGGCAAGCCGCCGTGCCTGATCTTCTGACACCAGCGCGTCGACCACCTCGTCAAGCGCCTCGCCAGCAATGACACGGTCGAGCTTGTAAAGCGTGAAATTGATTCGGTGATCGGTAACACGGCCTTGCGGGAAATTATAGGTGCGGATTCGTTCAGACCGATCACCCGACCCAACCTGTCCTTTGCGTTCAGCAGCGCGCTCAGCCTCAACCCGCGCCCGTTCAGCATCATAAATCCGCGCACGCAAGATCTTCATCGCTTTGGCACGGTTCTTATGTTGTGATTTTTCATCTTGCTGGCTGACAACGATGCCGGTTGGCAAATGCGTGATGCGAACCGCCGAGTCAGTTGTATTGACCGATTGGCCACCCGGCCCCGATGCGCGAAACAGGTCGATCCGAAGATCGGATTCTTCAATCTGAATATCGACATCTTCAGCTTCGGGAAGCACGGCAACGGTTGCGGCGGATGTGTGAATACGCCCGCCAGCTTCGGTTTCGGGAACACGCTGCACCCGATGCACGCCAGATTCAAATTTCAACCGCGCAAAAACATCCTGACCCGAAATTGTGGCCGTGGCTTCCTTATAGCCACCAATGCCGGTTTCCGACACTTCCATCACTTCAAATTTCCAGCCATGTTTTGCAGCAAAGCGCTGATACATCGAAAATAGATTTGCAGCAAAAAGCGCTGCTTCGTCACCACCCGTTCCGGCGCGCACCTCAAGAATGGCGTTTCGCGAATCATCCTTGTCTTTTGGCAATAGTAAAAGCTGCAAGGCGGCTTGGGCATCGGGAAGCTGTTCTTTAAGCAGATCGGCCTCGGCCTGCGCCATTTCCAGCATGTCCGGATCATCACCCGCTTCACCAACCATGACAAGCGCATCAGCAAGCTCGGCTTCAATCCGGCGAACCAGCTCAATCTGTTCGCAAACCGGACGAAGGTCAGATAGTTCGCGCGAAAATTGCGCAAGATCACTATTGCTCATATTGGCCGAATCCGACAGCCGGTCTTCGACTTCACGGCGGCGTTCAAGTACTTTATCCATTGATGAGTCGAGGCTCATGCCAAAACTCCTTTTTGGTCTTGTTTCAATCACTCTAAATTTGGCAGGTCAAACGGCGCGGCTGCCAACCGCAAACGACCGTTCGCTATGGGGCGAGAAGGCTTTCGGCAATCGCCGCCGCAAGGCCGCTGCAATCGTCCGGATCAAGTGGCAATTCCTGCTGGCTTCCATCGCGTAGATTGCGCAGCTGGACGGTGTTTTTGGCAAGTTCATCACTTCCCATAATCACCGCAGTCCAAATACCGGCCTTATCGGCCTTTTTCAATTTTTTACCCATCCCGCCGCTTGTTGGCAGATCAATATCAATCCCCGCATCGCGAAGCTGTTCGGCAAGACGAAACGCCGCTTGGCGCGCACCATCATCAGCCGTCAAAATCGCCACTTTGGGATTATTTACCGAGGCGGTTTCAACAAGCATGGCAAGCCGTTCAACACCAGCCGCCCACCCAACACCAGCCACTTTTGGCCCGCCAAGCATTTCAGCAAGCCCGTCATAACGCCCGCCGCCAAGAACCGTTCCTTGTGCGCCAAGCGATGTGGTGACAAATTCAAAAGCCGTATGACAATAATAATCAAGCCCACGAACCAATAGCGGATCAAAAACCCACGCCACGCCCGCGCTATCAAGCGCGGCTGTCAAATCGGCAAAATGCGCCTTTGACACATCATTCAGATAATCTTGTAATCGCGGGGCATCTTGCAAGATCGCGCGGTCGCCAGCATCTTTTGAATCCAGAATGCGAAGCGGATTTACCGCAAGGCGGGTTTTGCTGTCATCCGATAATTGATCGGCAAATGTTTCCAAATAGGCAATCAAGGCCGCCCGATAAGCCGCCCGACTGTCGCTGTCACCAAGCGAATTAAGATGAAGTTCACAATCATCAAGAACGCCAAGCGACGCCAGAAACCGCGCACCACAAGCAATGATTTCAGCATCGGCAAGCGAATCATCTGGACCAAGATATTCAATGCCTACCTGATGAAACTGGCGCATCCGGCCTTTTTGCGGACGCTCATAGCGGAACATCGGCCCTGCATAGAAATATTTCAACGGCAAGCTTTGCGTCAGCCCGCCCGAAATCATTGCCCGCACAACACCAGCGGTGTTTTCCGGCCGCAAGGTCAAAATTTCACCACCTCGATCGGCAAAGCTGTAATTTTCTTTGGTAACGATATCGCTACTTTCGCCAAGCGGGCGTGAAAACACCTCGGAAAATTCAAAAATCGGCGTTGCCATTTCCTGAAATCCATAGCGCGCCGATGCCGTGCGCGCGGCGTCAATCACCAAACGATGTTTGGCCATGCTATCGGGAAGAAGATCAGCGGTACCGCGGGCAGGTTGAAGTCGTGACATGGGCTTTAATCTGCTTTTTAAGTTTGTGTTGATGCCGCTTCGGCGGCTTTTAATTCGGCAACACGGGTTTCAACAAGATCAACCACATGTTCAACAATATCACCATTTGACAGACGATGATCAGCCATACCTGACAGGTAAATCTGATGGGTGCCTTTGCCGCCACCAGTAAGCCCGATATCGGTTTCACGCGCCTCACCCGGCCCGTTCACAACACAGCCAATGATCGAAACAGTGATTGGCATATCAATATGCTCTAGCCGATCTTCGATGATTTGCACGGTTTTGATGACGTCAAATTGCTGGCGTGCACAAGATGGGCAAGAAATAACCGTCACACCGCGGCGGCGAAGCCCAAGTGATTTCAGCATTTCATAACCGGCTTTCAC
>JAFMNI010000015.1:8433-20521 GCA_017859295.1 Candidatus Puniceispirillum sp.
TCTTCATCAGGGCAGGACACCCGCACAATATCAGCACCCGCCGCCGCCGCCGCATTGATTTGCGCCAAGGTGCTGTCAATATCACTTGTCAGGCTGTTGGTCATGGTTTGCACCGAAATTGGCGCATCGCCGCCAACCGGAACTGATCCGACCATCACCTGACGACAGCGACGGCGCTCGATTGTTCGATAAGCCCGATAAGCGTTTGACACTTTTGCACTCCAAATAATGGCGCGGCGCACCCTGTTGAATTTGCCCCATTCTATACCCTGTTCGGCGGGCAAGCGCCAGATCAATGCGTCACTTTGTTCAGATGAGCTGTTGCGCGCAAATAGGCATGGCCCCAATGAAAAACCGCAACGTCATTGCGAACAAGCCAAAATCGGGACTGCACCCCACATATTTGGAAACAATCATATCGAGACAGAGAAAAATCGAGCTGGGATAACAGCTAGAGCGTTTGCCGTAATTTATCGGTAACGAGCGGCAGATCGCGAACAATCTGGCCAGTTTCACCAATTGGACGCGGGTCATCGCTTCCGATGACAATTTCCAGCCCACCAGCATTACCAGTGCTGAGATAAAGCCGCGTATTGCCTTCGACAACATAGCTGTCACCAGCCTGCATCAATTTTGCCATCACTTCTTCACCATTATCACGCACAATTTCAACCCAGCTTGCGGCAACCGCACGGATGGTGATTTCCTGCGCCGGATCACGAAGATTGGCAATGGCGCTATTGCCAGTCGCCCGCGTTTCGCCATCTTGCGATGCCGGGGTAATTACCTGTGTTTCGGCAAGATCGCCTGATAGAACGGGGCTATCCACATCGGCTGGCGGCGCGGCTGGTTCGCGTGGTGCGACAACCGCCGCTGCCGTTTCGACGGGTTTTGTTAATGTGGCACCGGCTGGTGCCTCAGCCATGATCGTTTTTGCCGTGCCGGTTTTGGTGATGCCGGTTTTGGTCATGGCCACCTGATCATCTGTTGCCACGGTTGGGGTTGGTATTACAGCCTTGGCGGCAATGACTTTTTCGGGCTGTACAGGCACCGTCAGATCTTGGCTTTGCGCCTGATCATCATTCGGTATGGCCGACGTTGCGCGCTGATCGATAAGCGTGTCTTGCATCGCGGCAGGAATTGACAGGGTTTCCGCGATCTCGCTTGGCACCATCGCCATCTGATCATTCACATCGCCGCCATTTACCCAGTACCAACCGCCATAAGCAATGCCAGCACAAACAACCAGCATTGAAGCAATGGCTGGTGCCGATCGCTGTGGCGGGCGTGAGCCCACCGGAATTTTATAGGTTGGCATGGTTGCCGCTTTGGTCGTCAAATCATTATAGCGCGCCACAAGTGTTGTTGGATCAAGCGCAACACACTGGCCATAGCTTCGCAAAAACCCTGTGACATAGGCTGGCGCTGGCAATTGATCAAATGCGCCCATCTCCAACTTTGACAGATAATCAACTGAGATGCGGAGCTGCTGTGATACGTCGCTGATTTTCAAACCTTGAGCCCGACGCGCTTGTTTCAGCGTCGAACCAATTTGTTCGAAACTGTCGTCGGCAACCACAGGTTGAATATCTTTATCTTGAACGCGCACCAAAAATCGGTCTCCATTCATCGCCTATTTACACAAAAGCACCAGAAAACTGTGACGATTGCAAATAAAACTTTAAGTTTTTAAACGAACAACCTTCGACCATATAGCTGATAACATTGGCTGTTATCCCTTTATGTCGCAGATCCTGCCTTGTTTAGCAAGTATCTATAGCTATCGTTGCGATATTAAGCTTCGTCATCCAATCCATAGGCAGTATGCAGGCTGCGAACCGCTAACTCGGTATATTCAGCATCAATCAGAACCGAAATCTTGATTTCGGATGTTGAAATCACATGCAAATTTACGCCCTTAGCCGCCAATGTTTCAAACATCGTCTTGGCAACACCGGGCTGAGTCCGCATCGCCATTCCCACGACTGAAATTTTGGCAACATTTGGCGCGGCGTCAACCGACTCAAATTTTAGCTGATCTTTGATTTTATTAATAATGTCAACGGCTTTATCAAGATCGCCACGGCTGACCGAAAAGCTGATATCGGTTTTCTTAACAGCGCTTGATGCGCTTTGCACAATCATATCTACATTGACATGATTATCTGCCAAGGCGCCGAAAACACTGGCAGCAACACCCGGCTGATCAGGCAAGCCAACGATGGTAATTTTGGCCTCGTCAGGGCTATAGGCAATCCCGCTAATGGTTTCTTGTTCCACGACTGAATCCTCATTCACGACTAAAGTGCCTGGTGCATCATTGAAACTTGAGCGCACCTGCAGATTAACATTATGGCGCATCGCCATGGCGACTGATCTTGTTTGCAAAACCTTGGCACCTGATGATGCCATTTCCAGCATTTCTTCGAAGGTGATTCGCGTTAATTTGGTTGCTTTTGGTGCGATTCGCGGATCGGTAGTATAAACCCCATCAACATCAGTATAGATATCGCACCGGTCAGCTTCGAGCGCGGCGGCAATCGCAACGGCCGATGTATCCGAGCCGCCACGGCCAAGTGTGCTAATCCGGCCATCGGGGCCAATGCCCTGAAAACCGGCAATGACAGCAACCTGTCCGGTTTTCATGCGCTCGCGGATAGCCGACCCGTCAATCGAGTCAATCCGCGCCGCGCCATGAACATTATCTGACCGGATGGGAATCTGCCAGCCAAGCCATGACCGCGCATCGATGCCGATATTTTGCAAAGCAATCGCCAGCAAGCCAACCGTCACCTGTTCGCCAGTCGCGACAATCGTATCATATTCGCGCGCATCATGAAGCGGGCCGATCTCCGATGCCCACGAGACAAGCTGATTTGTTGTCCCCGACATTGCCGAGACAACAACCGCAACCTCATGGCCAGCGTCAACTTCGGTTTTTACCCGCTGCGCCACATTGCGTATGCGATCAAGATCGGCCACCGAGGTGCCGCCAAATTTTTGAACAATCCGTGCCATTTGCTGTATGCTGTTTTCCAGTAAATCTAATTTCACGCAGCTATAACGATTACCAGCCGCCGGGGCAAGCCTATGATGACAACAGCCGATCAAACAGAGATCGATAATTTTGCCGCCCTATCCGACCAATGGTGGGATCAAAAAGGGCCAATGGCACCTTTGCATGCTTTTACCCCCGTCCGGATTGACTATATTTTGCAATCAATAGGCCGGTTTTTTCCAATGAAAACAGGCGTAAAACCATCATTGGCTGGATTGAAAATACTCGATATTGGCTGTGGCGGTGGCTTGCTTGCCGAACCAATGGCGCGGCTTGGCGCAGAAGTAACCGGCATTGACGTCACCGCACCGGCGATCAGCGCAGCCAAAATACATGCTGAATCGATGCAGCTGGCGATTGATTATCAGGTGATCACAGCCGAAGATCTAGCCGCAAGCGGTGCCAAATTCGATGTGATCTATGCCTCTGAAGTGATCGAACATGTTGCCGACCGCCCCCTTTTCGTCAAGGCGATTGCCACGATGCTGGCACCAAATGGCGTTGTTGTGATCACCACGATTAACCGCAGCTTGCCAGCGCTGGTTTTTGCCAAATTCGCGCTTGAATATATTGTTCGGCTTGTGCCTGCTGGCACACATGACCCGCGTAAATTCGTGCGGCCAGCCGAATTACGCGCCGAATTTGCCGCAGCGGGGATTGCTCTTGATGATATGACCGGTTTTGCGCCCTGTCCGGGCGGCGGCTTTATGCCAATCGGGTCGCTGGCGATCAATTATGCGGCGAGTGGCGGCTTTCAATAGGGCAAAGGCCAAGGCGCCAATCACCCGGTTTAATGTTCAGGCGGCAACCACGGCAAAGTCACGATATCAATGCCTTCATCAGCAAGTGACTCGCGTTCTTCAGCGCTTGAATGACCATAAATATTCTCAGGTTCGCTGTCGCCATAATGCATTTTGCGAACTTCGGTTGCAAACTCGGTCCCGACATCCCGACATTCAGACTTTACCTTGCGCTGCAATTGGCGAAGCTGCGCAATCGCCTCGCCAAGCGCGGCCTGTGATGGGGCGGCCTTTGATGGGGTGGCCTGTGCTGATGCGGGCTTGGATGGGTCGGACTTGGATGCGGCAACATGCGCCGATGCGGTTTGGCCAGATGCCGCTTGAGAAGATGGCGCGTTGGTGCCCACCTGATGATGAGCCTGATGGCCAGTTTCAGCCATTGGCAAGCGACGCACATCATCACGGCGACGTTTTGGGCTGGCCAGATTGGGCGTCATTAGGGCGCGGCGCACCTTGACGCTGTCACAAACCGGACAGGTGATTAGCCCTGCTTCATTCTGCGCATCAAAAGCAGCGCCAGTTTGAAACCAGCCTTCAAATTCATGTGTCAAATCGCAGATCAATTGATATTTGATCATCTGTTCCGCCTCACCAAACTCTGTCTATCTTTTAGATAAGAGGCATTGAGAGAGACCACAAGCCCCGAAACCAGCGATCCCGAAACCAGCGATATGGAAGCGCTAAAGTGCGCCATGGCAATGTTTGAACTTCTTGCCTGATCCGCATGGGCAAGGGGCATTTCGCGACACTTTCGCATTGGCAGATGCCTCTGCTGGTGCGGCTGGTGGCGCGCCGTCTTCATCGGGCTGGCGGATCTCGACATGCGAGAGAACCATGCTTGTGGTTTCGCGCATATTGGCAAGCATCGTTTCAAACATCAAAAAGGCTTCGCGCTTATATTCATTCAAAGGATCTTTTTGCCCATAGGCCCGAAGCGTGATTCCCTGACGCAATTGATCAAGGGTCAATAAATGTTCTTTCCATTGCTGGTCAAGCACCTGCAAAAGCAAATTCTTTTCTGCCATCCGCATGATATCAGGCCCAAGCCGGACGGCTTTTTCGGCCATATGACGATCGGCAGCGTCAATCAACCGGGCTTCGATTTCCGGTTCGGCAATGCCATCTTCGGCAAACCAATCGGCAATCGGTGCCTCGACCCCCAAGACGCGGCGGGCATCGGCATCAAGCGTTTCTGAATCCCATGCATCATGATACGTGCCAGCGGGAATTGACCGTTCGACAATCAAGGCAGCGGCTTCATGGCGCATATCAACAACCGTGTCATGAACATCATCAGCGCGCATGATTTCCTTGCGCTGGTCAAAAATCACCCGGCGCTGGTCATTCATCACGTCATCATATTTCAGCAATTGCTTGCGAATCTCGAAATTGCGTGCCTCGACCTTGGATTGGGCTTTTTCAACAGCCTTGTTAATCCATGGATGCATAATGGCCTCGCCTTCTTCAAGACCAAGCTTTAACAGCATGCTTTCCAGCTTTTCCGAGCCGAAAATACGCATCAGATCATCTTGGAGTGACAAGAAGAATTTTGACGCGCCAGGATCACCCTGGCGCCCTGTCCGGCCACGAAGCTGATTATCGATCCGGCGCGATTCATGGCGTTCGGTACAAATAACATATAGCCCACCAGCGGCAAGCGCGGTGGCTTTGGCCGCTTCAATTTCAGCAGCAATCTTGGCCGTAACCGCTTCGGTAACTGGTTTACCTTCGGCCTCAAGGCTGGCAAGCCGCATTTCCAGATTGCCGCCAAGTTGAATATCGGTTCCGCGGCCAGCCATATTGGTGGCAATCGTCACCGCACCGGGCACGCCAGCATCAGCAATGATTTTGGCTTCTTCTTCATGGAAACGGGCATTCAGAACCCGATGCTCGATTTTACGCTTTTTCAATTCGGCTGAAAGACGTTCGGATTTATCGATACTGATCGTGCCAACAAGAACCGGCTGCTGGCGTGACCGGCATTCAAGGATCAGCGCGATCACGGCTTCGTCACGTTCGGCGCTGGTGCGGTAAACCTCATCATCATAATCAATACGGGCAACATCACGATTGGTCGGGATGGCCATAACTTCTAATGCGTAGATTTCGGAAAATTCACCAGCCTCGGTCATGGCTGTTCCGGTCATGCCTGCCAGCTTGTCATACATGCGGAAATAATTCTGGAAGGTGACTGAAGCCAGCGTCTGGTTTTCCGCCTGAATTTCAACACCTTCTTTTGCCTCAATTGCCTGATGCAGCCCATCAGAAAAGCGGCGGCCTTCCATGGCGCGGCCGGTAAATTCATCAATGATGACAACCTCGCCGGCCTTTAGCATATAATGCGTGTCACGGGCAAAAAGCCGATGCGCACGAAGCGCCTGATTGACATGATGCAACAGCCCGACATTTTCAATGTCATAAAGCGTTGCATCGCCAATGGCACCACGCTCGCGAAGCAGGGTTTCAGCATGTTCAATGCCAATTTCACTCAGCGAGACACTATTGCCCTTTTCATCAAGATCAAAATCTTCATCCACCAATAACGGGATGATCTGATCGGCAACATGATAATGTTCGGCATTGGTTTCGGCAGGGCCGGAAATGATCAGCGGGGTGCGCGCTTCATCAATCAGGATCGAATCAACCTCATCGACAATCGCAAAGCTGAAATCGCGCTGCACCATATCTTCAAGGCTGAATTTCAGATTATCGCGAAGATAGTCAAAGCCGAATTCATTATTCGTGCCATAAGTGACATCACAGCCATAGGCGGCGCGGCGCTGATCATCATCAAGTCCGCCCGTGATACAGCCAACACTTAGCCCCAGAAATTCATAGACCTTGCTCATCCATGCCGCATCGCGTGATGCCAGATAATCATTGACCGTGACGACATGAACGCCGCGCCCATCAAGCGCATTCAGCACCACCGCCAAAGTCGCAACAAGCGTTTTGCCCTCGCCGGTTTTCATTTCGGCGATCTGGCCACGATGAAGCGCAATACCACCCATCAATTGGACATCGAAATGACGCTGGCCAAGGGTGCGTTTGGCGGCTTCGCGAACCAGCGCAAACACATCAACTAAAAAATCGTCTTTTGACGCGCCGTCGGTTATTTTCTGGCGGATATCACCAACCATTGCCCGAATGGCATCATCATCGAGGCTGGCAAAATTGGCTTCGCGGTCATTAATCTGCTGAACCAATGGCTGCATCGATTTGACGATACGGTCATTCGAGCTGCCAAACAGGTTTTTTGCAAAAGACGCAAACATCGTAACTCCCCAGCCATGTGGCAAATGCGCTGCCGGACGGCAAATATAAAGCTGGTGCGAAAAGCACCTGATTGGACATAGGTATAGACGCGAATTTTGTCAATTGTTTGAGTATGTTTTTCCCGATTTACCTGTGATTTTGCAAAATCGCCCAAAGGTAGATAACCCCGCCCAGTCTGCCGCAGAATATTGCGCCTTTTTCAAGCGCGGGCTTGCTCTTAGACGTTAGCTTCGCTAACACTAACACCATAGGTTGGTGGTCAAAGACCGGCTTGTTTGATTTGAATTTTTCCTGACGATCCAACGGCGCGCCGATGATTGCGGCAAGACCTGTTCATTTTTAGAGGATTTATGAATGCGTAATGGTATTTTCGCCCATCGGTTTATCGGCCTTGTAACAGGCGTCGCGCTTTTTGCTGGCATGGGCATGATGGTACATGCCAATGACGACCGGATTCCGGTTGGCACGGTCAATGGCGAAACCTTGTGGCTTGACGATGTCATGCGGCAGGCCGAGCGCCTTCCCGATGAATTTCGGCAAACGCCTCTGGCAAATTATTTTGACCAGCTAGTCACCGATATGGTTGATGCGCGCATTGCCGCCGATGCTGCCCGCACGGCAAAACATGACAAAAAAGACGATGTTGCCGCGGCGATGAAAGTTGCCGCTGACCGTGTTCTTGCCGAATCATGGCTTGGCGAGACGGTTGCTGGCGAAGTGAATGATGCGGCGATTGAAAATGCCTATCAGAAATTTGTCGCCGACAGCGCATCACGCGAACAGGTGACGGCATCACATATCCTCGTTGAAACCGAAGATGACGCCAAGGCGGTGATTGCCGCGCTTGAAAAAGGCGAAGATTTTGCCGAATTGGCAAAAACCAAATCAACCGGACCAAGCGGGCCAAATGGCGGATCACTTGGCACTTTTGGCCGTGGCCAGATGGTGCCAGCCTTTGAAAATGCCGCCTTTGCGCTTGGCGATGGCAGCTTTAGCAAAGCCCCAGTCCAGACCCAGTTTGGCTGGCATGTCATCAAGGTTGATAAAAAAGCGATTGCACCAGCCCCAACGCTTGACGCCATGCGTGACCAGCTTGTGCAGAATCTATCAACGCAAGCCTTGGGCCGTGTTCTTGAAGAATTGCGCGCAAAACAGGATATCAAAATCCGCAGTTTTGCCGATATTCGTAAAGATGCAATGGCCGCTGGCAACAGCCAATAAAAGCCACTGCCATGACCCTTTCTCCTCTGGCACCTGACAGCTTTCCCGACCTGCCGCCGATTGCCGGTATCAAGCTTGGTACCGCCGCCAGCGGCATGCGCTATCAAGGGCGCGATGATTTGCTGTTGATCAGCTTGGCACCTGAAAGCAGCGTTGCCGGTGTGTTTACGCAATCTGATACAGCCGCAGCACCCGTTGGCTGGAGCCGGAAAATTGCCAAAACCGGCACCGCCGCCGCGATCATCACCAATGCTGGCAATGCCAATGCCTTTACTGGCAGTCGCGGCGATGACGCTGTTCATGAAATGGTCAATCATCTTGCCAGCCATCTTGATTGTGATGCTGGCGCGATCATGGTGGCCTCGACCGGCGTGATTGGCGAGCCATTGGATGCGGCCAAGCTGGTGCCGTATTTTGAGGCATTGGTCACGCAAAGCAATGCCAGTTGGCAGGATGCCGCCAATGCCATTCTAACAACCGATACATTCGCCAAAGGCGCCCATGCAACATGTATGATTGACGGGGTGTCGGTTGATATATGCGGCATTGCCAAAGGGTCAGGCATGATTGCGCCAAATATGGCAACTATGCTTGGCTATATCGGCACCGATGCGGCCGTGCCAGCAGACGTTCTGGCGGATTGTCTTCGCGCTGCCAATGACGACAGTTTCAATGCCATTACCGTTGATAGCGACACCTCGACCAATGATAGTGTTTTCCTGATGGCAAGCGGCATGGCTGGCAACCGGTTGATTGCCGATGTCAATGATCCGGCATTGGCTGATTTCCGCGCTGCCTTGGCCGCGGTCATGCGCGATCTTGCCATCCAGATTGTGCGCGATGGCGAAGGCGCAACCAAGCTTGTCACCATTGATATTGCGGGTGCCAAGAGCAATGAAATTGCCCGTCAAATCGGCCTTGCCATTGCCAATTCGCCTTTGGTCAAAACCGCTATCGCTGGCGAAGATGCCAATTGGGGCCGGATTGTCATGGCGATTGGCAAATTGGGCATTGGCATCCCGTCTGATGCAATCAGCATTGATATTGGCGGCTTTGCGGTGGCGCGTGACGGCATGCGTATTGCCGATTATGACGAAACCCCGATTGCCGCCCATATGACGGGTCAGATGATTGATCTTGCGGTGACGGTTGGTGCTGGCGATGGCACGGCACGGGTTTGGACATGTGATTTGACGCATGGCTATATCTCGATCAATGCCGATTACCGAAGCTAGCCAGGCGATGTTGCTGGTAAGCGCGGTGGCGCTGGTCGATATTGATGGGCGGGTCTTGCTGGCGCAACGCCCCGAAGGCAAATCAATGGCCGGATTATGGGAATTTCCGGGCGGTAAAATCGAAGCTGGCGAAACGCCAGAAGCGGCGCTGATCCGCGAATTGCGCGAAGAGCTTGGCATTGATACTGCCGAATCCTGCCTTGCCCCGCTTAGCTTTGCCAGCCATCATTATGCTGCCAGTGATGATGGTGATGCCTTTCATCTTTTAATGATGCTGTTTGTTTGCCGCCGCTGGCAAGGCCGGCCGCAAGCGGTTGAAGGCGGCATGGTGAAATGGGTACGCCCGCAACAATTGCGCGATTATCCGATGCCTGCGGCTGATATTCCCTTGATTTCGGCGCTGCAAGATCTTCTTTAGGCCAAGATCTTCTTTGGGGCGGGCTTTTTTCTGTTATGCGCGTTAGCCCTGATTTGGATCATCACCATCATCATCATCGCCGCCAATCACCGTGGCAAGATGCGTTTTTCCCGATCCGGGGCGAAGCGGCTTTTGCTGGCTTTCATGCGGTGCCCAGCCAGTAAGGGTGATGATCTCGAAACTCGCCGGAATCGTTCCGTCATCACGCCCGAATTTGGTTTGATAGATTTCGGCTGCCCGCATGAAAACGGCGCGTCTTGTCGGCTGGCGCAATCGGCCAAGCATGGCGTTTTGTTCACCCATGCCGCGAAGATCGGCCATCAAACGAAACATATTTGGATAGGTCACGGTCAAACGGTCGCTATCGGCCACCGGAAGCGCAAGACCGGCCCGGCCAAGAAGCCCGCCAACATCTTTGATATCAGCCATCGGCGCACAACGCGGGCTAAACCCACCGGTTACATCCTGTTCGGCCGCAATTAAGGCCGCGCGTAATTCAAATAGGCTGTTGCCGCCAAGAAGATTGATCAGACACAGACCATCCGGGCGAAGCAATTTTCGAATTTGCAGCATCAGCCCCGGCAGATCATCAACCCAATGGAGATTCAGACAGGAAAAAACCGCATCAAAGCTGGCATCGGCAAAAGGCAGATTCGCAAAATCATGGACAATAAAGGGTTTGCCAGCATGTTTGGCAAAAGCCGCTGCCGGATCGCTATGCAGCATTGTGCCAATTTTGCCAAGCGGCGCGAGATGCTTCAAAAGGCGGCCATCATGCGCGCCAAGATCAAGACATAGGTCAAAATCACGCCGCATCAAATCAACCCGATCGGCAAGGCGCAATGCCGCTTCATCCTTTAGAAACGCAAAATTTGCATAGGTCGCGGCAGCCCGTTGCCGATTTCTGCGCTGGGCAAGCGGGTCAAACAGCTGTGGTATCATTTCGGTCATGACAGGCATCTTGTAGGGTCTGCTGGTAAAACCGCAAGCGCTAAATATCGCCATGCCTTGATTGTTACTGGCGGCATGCTTTATCATTTTTTTACTGGCTTTCGGCTAGAATTAGCAATCCCAAGGCTGCGTTAAGAGACTGGCAATGCAAACCAAAACCGCTATCCGATTCCGGCAGCATTATAACGCATTGCTTGATCTGCTTTTGCCCAAGCAATGCCCCTTATGTCGGCGGTTTTGTTTTGATCATGGCCTTTGCGCCGATTGCTGGCAGGGGCTGGTTTTTATCACCCCGCCTTTTTGCCAATGCTGTGGCCGGCCGCTTGCCTATGCCATTGGCGATCATCTTTGCGGGTCTTGTTTCGCTAAAATGCCACCCTTGGCCGAAATCCGAAGCTGCTTTTTATATAATGACCGGTCACGGCAATTGATTTTGAAATTCAAACATGGTGACGCGCTTCATCTCACCCCTCTATTTGCCCGCTTTTTACAAGCGCCTTTCACCGCCTTGGCAGAGCCAGACCATTTGATTGTGCCGATTCCGCTTCATGCCAAACGATATCTTCACCGGCGGTTCAACCAATCGGCCGAGCTGGGGCGCCTGTTATGCCAGCAAAATAAAACTGGCCTTTACCCTAGAAGCATTGACGCGGCCAAAGGCCGGCCCAAACACAGGCCGGGTTAAGCCGAAGCCAGCGACAGCGCAATCTGGCAGGCGCGTTTGCCGTGCCACAAGACCAGCGTCACCGCATCGGCAATCGGCCGGTGGTGTTGGTTGATGATGTGATGACAACGAGTGCCACCCTTTATGAGGCGGCAAGAACCCTTCAAAAGGCGGGAAGTGGACCGGTTCGCGGGCTGGTCTTGGCGCGGGTTTTACGCCATGGGCTGTAGCCCCTTTATGCAATGCTGATTTTTCGATTGCCCCCTATGACAGAGCGCGGGTTTTGCAGTATAATGTGGCAGGTTTTTTAAGATTATTGACGATGCGGCTTGGCACCCATGCTGGCCACATCAAATGAGGCAAAAATGGCAAAAATCGAAATCTATACCGCAATGGCCTGTCCGTTTTGCACGCGCGCGGTGAAATTACTAACCGCCAAAAACATTGCCTTTGAAGAAATTGACG
>JAFMNI010000147.1 GCA_017859295.1 Candidatus Puniceispirillum sp.
TTTGCACCAAAATTGTCTCAAGCGCCTTGACCCGCAGCGCAGGCTCGCTTGGCAACAGAGAATGGGCATCTTCATCATGGTGATCGTGGGGCATGAAAAAATCCTAGCATCTGAATTTGAAGCAAGTCCAGAAATGAAAAGACGCCAAAGCTGAAAAACCAATCACGAAAATGCTTTATCTTGCCTGCTTGGCAAAACCGTCAAAAACTATATGGTATTTTTTATCATCATTCGGCTTTTCCGCCGATAATAACAACAGATAACAGTAATTATAGGTGCGTAAATGCAAGCGAGACTCGACGGGCGTAACGCCATCATCACCGGCGGCAGCGCCGGTATTGGTAAAGCCATTGCCAAAAATTTTCTGACTTCAGGTGCCAATGTCGCAATTGTGGCACGGCGGCGCGATGTTCTGGATGCAGCAAAGGCGGAAATCGAAGCCGAAGGCGCTAAAGCCGGCAGCACTGGCAAAGTCATTGCGCTATCTGCCGATATCCGCCGCGATGATGAATGCACCGCCGTTGTCGACAACATTATCGCTGAATTTGGCAAGATTGATGTTTTGGTGAATAATGCAGGCACATCGCAACGTGGCCCGTTTCTCGAAGTAAGCGATGAAGTTTGGCAAGATGATCTTGATTTGAAGTTATTTTCCGCAATCCGGCTTAGCCGTTTGGTGATTCCGGGCATGCGGGAACGCAAATGGGGTCGTATCATCAATGTTTTGAATCTTGGCGCAAAAGCCCCGAATGCAGGCGGCGCACCAACCGCCGTCAGCCGTGCTGCGGGCATGGCCTTGACCAAGGTTCTGGCAAATGAAAATGCTGGCTTTAATATTCTGGTCAATGGTCTTCTTGTTGGCCGCATCCGCAGCGATCAATGGGAAAAGCGACATGCCGCCGACCCGCGCGGCCTGACCCTTGAAGAATGGTATGCGGATGCTGCTCAAGGCTTGAATATCGGGCGGTTTGGCACGGCCGAAGAATTTGCCAATATGGCAACATTTCTGGCCTCAGATGCCGGATCCTATATCAATGGAACGGCAATCAATGTCGATGGTGGCAGCTCGCCAGTCGTCTAGCCCCAAAAAGCCCCCAAAAAAAGGCCTCCAAAAAAGGCTAGGGCGAAAGGCCAGTGCGAAACCGGCTTGTTTCAGGTTGCGCTGGCCTTTTGCCGAACGCGTTCACGGTGAAAGGCGTAACCGCCCATGCCAATCACGATACAGCTTCCCAAAATTGTCATTTGATCAGGCAAATTTCCAAAAAGTAGAAACCCGAATAAAATCGCCCAAATCATGCCGGTATAGCGAAATGGCGCAACAAAGCTAATATCCCCATTGCGCATGGCCATGACGGCAAATGAATAGCCGCAGGTAATGGCGATCGCAGCCACAATCACAATCATGCCCATTGACCAGGATATGGGTGTCCAGCCCGTTGTCACGGTCATGGCTCCGCCAAACAGAAAAATCGGAATGGCCGACACAAAGGCAACAAATAGCGATGGCACCGACCGGTCAAGACGCCGCGTAATTGCATCGCGCAACGTGATAAAACCAACTGCAACCAGTGCCAGAACAGCATATTCGTTAAAACCATCACTTCCCGGGCGGATGATGATTAAAACGCCGATAAAACCAACCAGAATGGCGCTCCACCTACGCCAGCCAACCGCCTCGCCAAAAAATACCGCAGCAAACATCGTCACGGTCAGCGGCAATGATTGCAAAATGGCGGTAATATTGGCTAACGGCATATGCGCCAAAGCGGTTAGAAACAACATTGTCGAGGCAAGCTCGGCAAAAGCACGAACGAGAATCACCCGCCAATTTCGCCAATCGATGCGGATAAACAGGCTTTTGCGAAAATAGGCAATCACCGCAAGAAGCGGAACCGACACAAGCCCGCGCATGAAAATGCCCTGCTCAACCGAAATGGTTTGAAACAGAAATTTCATCAAGGCATCATTCCCAATGAATGACAGCATGCTGACCGCCATAAAAATGGCACCAAAAACATTATCCGTTAATTTCATAATCGGTTTCACCCAATGGCGGTTGCAATTGCAACATGATGATCATGACCGCCCGTTCGACATGTCGAAATCTTATCGACTATCTGCTTATGCGCTTGAATTTTTGCGAAAACAACAAGAAACCATATCAGAACTCACCTCGAAATTTGCAAAAATCACGCGCTATTCTTATCGATAATGCAAAAGTTCTTTTCCAATTACCCCCTGCAAAAACAATTTAAAAAGCCTAAGATAATTTTCGTTGAAGGATCGTTGGTTTTCCGCCGGTGATCGTCATTCACACCAAGATTTTTGAAAACGCTGAAAAAGCCTTTTGGCTTTGGCAAAGCTGGAGTTCTTTGATGTCAATCCGTCCTGTTAAAATGTCAAGCGAAGCACGCCCAACAACCGAAGGGGCTGGCGTCCATCTTCACCGCATCTTCGGATTTGGCGACACCAAACCATTTGACCCTTTTTTGATGATGGATGATTTCCGCAATGATGATCCACAGCTTTACAAAAACGGGTTTCCGTGGCACCCGCATCGCGGCATCGAGACCATCACCTATGTTTTAAAAGGCACGGTTGATCATGGCGACAGCCTAGGCAATGTCGGCACGCTTGGTGGCGGCGATATTCAATGGATGACCGCCGGATCGGGCATCATTCATCAAGAAATGCCAAAAGGCGATAAAGATGGTGCCATGCATGGCTTTCAACTATGGGCCAATCTGCCATCGTCACAAAAAATGACAACCCCGCGCTATCAAGATATCAAGTCGCAGGAAATTTCCGAGATGCTTGATGATGATGGCAGTAAAATTCGCATCATTGCTGGAAATTACCGCGGCTATAAAGGGCCGGTTGACGGCATTGCCGCTGATCCGCAATATCTAGATATCACCCTTCCCCCACGTTGTTTCAAGCGATTTCCGTTTGATACGCGGCGACAGGGATTTGCCTATATTTTTGAAGGCAGCGCGCGCTTCAAAGATGCATCAAACCCGTTTGGCGTCAAAGTCGAGAAAGAGTTTCAGGGCGAAGAGCTGGAAATTCGTGATTTGTCGGGCAATCGCACATTGGTGGTTTTTGGTGCCGGTGATGAAGTTGCCGTCACCTCAGGCGATGAAGGCGTTCGGTTCCTGCTGATTTCGGGAGCGCCACTCCGCGAGCCTGTTGCATGGCATGGGCCAATTGTGATGAACACACAGGCCGAGTTACAAACGGCTATGCGCGAGTTAAACAATGGTACCTTTATCAAAACAGGTGCCGCTGGCTGGCAGGCAAGTACGGTTTGAAAACGGGTCATGCAGGATCATGACCCGCATTGAACAGACATCATAGATCGGGCAAATTCGATGCGTAAAATTCAATCCCAAGGGGTTCATCACATCACTTTGGTTGGTGCAGACCGCCAGACATCCATTGATTTTTGGGATGGTGTTCTTGGTATGCCTTTTGTGTTTGAACAGCCGAATCTGGATAATCCGAATGAAGGCCATTTGTATTTTGACCCAGGCGATGGCCGATTAATCACCGTTTTCACCGATGAGACCCGCACCACAAAAATGACCCGCCTTCCCCAGAATCCGGGTCAGGTGCATCATATTGCCTTTGCCGTGTCTCAGGCAAGTTTCTGGCAAGCGGTTGACCGGCTTGACCAACGCAAGGTCAAACATTCAGGGCCCAAAGACCGTGGCTTTATGGATTCGATCTATTTTCGCGACCCGCTTGGCCTGTTGATTGAATTGGCATCATACCGGTTTGAACCGCCAGCAGGTGCGACCCATACTGATGTCTTGACCGCAGCGCATCATATCCGCGTTGCCGCTGGGGCTGCAACGATTGACCAAAATCATATTGCCGATGCAGTTGAACAAATTGCCCATGCCAAGGCGCAATCATTGTCATCAGACCGCAGCGCCAAAAACCCGTTTTAGGCATTTCGGATGATCTGCACCGCGCCATAAATCGCGTTATCAATGGTCGGTCTTATCAATCGTCAGGCTTATCTTTGGCCGGTTTTTGCTGTACCGATCTATTATGGGCACGCGCAAATTGGCGGCCCGTGCGAAGCGCATCAATCCCCATTTTGCCATGAAGCTGGTCAACCGCCGCTTCAAGCCGGTTGCGCTTATCATCATCACCGCCTTCAAGATCAAAAAGCCGCGCCTCAGAAGGTTCGCCAAGATTATCAACACCAATTCCTATTAATCTGTATGAATTCGTTTTTTTAATTTCTGGACGCAAAAGTTCACGGCCAATATCAAACAGATGATAGGCCTTGTCGATCCGGCTTGTCACGGTTCGGCTTCGGCTGATAATTTGGTGGTTTGACCGCTTTAATTTAAGCGTCACTGTACTGCCTGCCAGCTGCTTTGCTTTCAACCGTGCCGACAGTTTCTGGCATAGAAATTCAAGCTCGGTTTCCAGCGCGGCAAGATCGGACAGATCTTTGGCAAAGGTGGTTTCATTTGAAATTGATTTTGTTTCGCGTTCGCTTACGAC
>JAFMNI010000148.1 GCA_017859295.1 Candidatus Puniceispirillum sp.
GATGGCATCGGTGTTGATGTCAGCGAAGCCGCAATATTCCTTGCCGAAAAAGCCATGGCCAAGGCCGGAATTCCCGCACCAACGATTGTCGAGATTGCGGCTGGTGCCAGCTATTTTGCCGAAACCGGAAAAGATATTCAACCAGATGGCGAAGCGGCGGCTGGTGCGGCTGACGCTATTTTCCTTGGTGCTATTGGTCTTCCTGAAATTCGGCATGAAGATGGAACCGAAATTTCGCCGCATCTACGGCTTCGCGACCGATATCAGCTTTATGCCGGTGTGCGGCCGGTCAAGGCCTATCCAAATGCGCCAATGCCACTTGCCGACCCACGCGCCGGCAAAATCGATCTTGTCATTATCCGCGAATCCACCGAGGGATTATTTTATTCAGCCGCGGTGCATGGCCGCAGCAAAATCATTGATAATGCGGTTTGTGATGAAACCCTTCGGATCACAAGAGCGACAAGTGAAAAACTGCATGATTTCGCCTTTCGCTTTGCCACAAAACGCAAAGACAAAGGCCATAAGGGACAGCTCACCTGCGTCGACAAAGCAAATGTATTTACCTCAATGGCGTTTTTCCGGCAGATTTTTGATGAAGTCGGGGCCAATTATCCCGATATCAGCAAAGCCTATAATTATGTTGATGCTGCGGCGCTTGATCTCATTCGCAGCCCCTGGTCGGCCGATGTCATGGTAATGGAAAACATGTTTGGCGATATTCTATCAGATCTGGCAGGCGGGCTTGTTGGCGGGATGGGCATGGCCGCTTGCGGCGAAATCGGCGATCAGATCGGATTATTCCAGCCCGCCCATGGCAGCGCGCCTGATATTATGGGTCAAGATAAAGCCAATCCGCTTGCCGCAATCCTTAGTGCTGGGCTGATGCTTGATTATCTTGCCGAAAAGCTGGATCAGCCTGCTTATGAGGATGCCGCGATGATTCTTGATGCGGCCATTGAAACCGGTTTCGCATTAAACCGGTTACGCCCGATGGAATTTGGCGGCGATATGGGCACCAAGGCCATAACCTTGACACTATCATCACTGATGGATGGCAAGCTGAAATAAGAACAGGCCTAATCGGCGAGCCGATAGCCTTTTTCAATGGTCAGAACCAATTGCTTTTTGGTTAGGCGGCTTATTTTTTGCCGCAACCTGTAAATATGCGTTTCCAATGTGTGGGTGCTAACACCATTTTGAAACCCCCATACCTCGGCAAGAAGCTCGTCTTTGGTGACATCATTGGGAAATGCCCGATAAAGAAATTTCAAAATTGTCGCTTCTTTTTCGGTCAGAGCCTGCATCCGGTCACTGCCAATTTCGTGAAGCATTTTATTGGCTGGCACAAAGCTGAGATTGCCAATTTCAAACCGCGCATCATCCGACGCGCGAAACTGGCGCAATTGGGTGCGGATACGCGCAACCAGCTCGCCAAGCCGAAGCGGCTTGGTGATATAATCATTAGCACCAGCTTCAAGCCCAAGAACAATATCACCTTCGGCAGCTTTGGTGGTGAGCATGACAATGGGTTTGGCAAAACCGTTGCGGCGCAAACGCTGGCAAATATCAATGCCATTGCCATCGGGCATCTGGATATCAAGAAGAATCAAATCAGGGTTGGCATGGCTAAGCGCATTGTCGAGATCAGCAACAACACCCACCTCGAAAACATCATTAAATCCCTCAACCGCAAGCTGTTGCCGCAAGGTCGCCCGAAGATAGGCATCATCATCAACAATTAACAGACGCGACGAAGACACTGCTTCTTTACCGCGGCTTGGGGACAACACTTGCATTTTTTATCACAACTCAATACATCAATGGCGTATTCTTATTACGTGAATTAACCAGATACACCAAGCAAACCTAGCTTATTCTATCGTTGCTTGTATATGTCTTAAACAATCCGGAGCCACCATTATGCACGATACGCGTGCAAAAAACGCCTATATGAAAGCCGAGCGTGCCAGTGCGGAATTACGGCGCGGTGGTCATGTCATACTGCGGTTGAATAATGGCGAGGCAGCGCTGTTTCGCGGCGCCGAATTTGCCGATGGTGAAGATATCAATTTTCTAAGCCGTCTTGCCGGTTCTGGCCCGCTTTTGGTGCTAACGGCAAATCGGGTGAAAAGCCTTCAACGCTCGCTTCGTCAAGGCTGGCCAGCAGCGACCATCGCGCTTGCTGCCCGCCATTATCAACAAATGTTTGACCTTGCTTTTGGCCAGACCCGGTTGGGTGATGATGATGGTATAAGCCTTGTTGCCGAACGAAGCGGGTCACTTGCCGATCACGCAACAAGATTGTTACGCAATGCCAAACTGCTTCCCGCTGCCTTGATGGCGCGGTTGCCATTTCGCGATATTGCCGCACAAGACCGGTTTGCGCAGGAACATAATATATTGGTTCTCGAAGCGCGTGATCTGGACTCCTATCATCACCAAGCTGGTGCGATGATGCGCATTGCGGCGCGGGCGCGGGTGCCATTGGCCGTTGCCGAAGATGCCGAAGTGGTGATGTTTCGTGCCGAAATTGGCGGCGAAGATCATTTTGCCGTTTTAATCGGCAAGGGCGCCGATCTTGACGCACCGCTGGTACGGCTTCATTCGCAATGTATTACTGGCGATGTTCTTGGCAGTCTGAAATGTGATTGCGGCGATCAGCTGCAGGCAGCCATGCGGCTTATGGCCGAAAATGGCGGCGGGGTGTTGATCTATCTGGCGCAAGAAGGGCGTGATATTGGCCTGTTGAATAAAATGCGCGCCTATGCTTTGCAGGATAATGGCCTTGATACGGTTGATGCCAATCACGCGCTTGGTTTTGACACGGATGAACGGGTGTTTTTGCCTGCAGCGCGTATTCTTGATGCACTTGGCATTACACGTTTGCGGCTAATCACCAATAATCCTGACAAGATCAGCCAGCTTGAACAATGCGGAATCAAAGTTGAAGAACGCGTGCCGCTAGTGCTTGCCAGCAATCCGCATAATGAAGATTATCTTGCAACAAAGAAACATCGGACTGGCCATATGATTGCCGATAAGGCTAAAGGGTAAAACCCCAGTTGTCACGGGCCCCGAAAATGGCTGATCCTATGCGAACCGCGGTTGCGCCAAAGGCAATTGCCTCTTCGAAATCATCACTCATTCCCATTGACAAGATGGAAAGATGATTGCGTTTGGCAATGGTTTGCAAAAGCGCAAAATGCATCGCCGCCTCTTCATCAATTGGCGGAATACACATCAGGCCAGTGATATTAAGCCCCGCCTCATCACGGCAATAGGCAATGAAATCATCCGCATCTTCAGGCGCAATGCCGGATTTTTGCGCTTCTTTGCCAGTATTGACCTGAATATAGAATTCCAGCTGGCGGTTTTGACGGATCATCTCATCGCCAAGCGCCTTTGCCAGCTTGGGCCGGTCAACCACCTCGATAACATCAAATAGCGCCACCGCATCAGCCGCCTTATTGGTTTGCAGCGGGCCAATCAAATGCAATGTCAAATCGGCATGTTGGTCACGGCGTGGCACCCATCGGCCTTGGGCTTCTTGAACGCGGTTTTCGCCAAACACACGTTGGCCAGCCACAAGTGCCGCATCAATCCGGTCATCAGTCTGGCGTTTGCTTACCGCCACCAAGGTAACTGGCCGATCAAGCCCCGTTTGCGTTTTATAGGCCGCTTCGGCGGCGGCGATTTTGTCATGGATGGCAGCAAGATTATCGGCAATGACAGAATGCGTCTTTGAAATTTCGTCTGACATGATTTGTGCTGCCCTTCGGCCATGGGTGTCTGTTGCAAAAATATTTCCAACTTTTGTAACGCTTTAGCCCGTCATCGACAAGACTGTTGCAAAAATATCACACGCTTGAAAAAACTTGTTCCATCGCATTCATCGGTTCTTGTTAATTTAGTGATTGCTAATATGTTGGGTTCGTTGCCAATGGTGGCAATGATTTCTCTAAGGGAGATTTAATTATGCGTAAGGTTCTTCTTGCGACTACTGCTCTTGTAGCAATGAGCGTAACAGCTGCACAAGCTGACGTTTCAATTTCAGGCAATCAGACTTTTGAATACTCAGAATCAGGTGGCGACGCTACTTTTTATTTCACTAATATTGATGACCTTCTAGAAGTGCGACTCGACGTCTCTGGCGGACAGGGTGGATATGGTGGATCAGGGGGCTCTGGAGGCTCTGGAGGCTCAGGATGCCGTTGTTCGACGTATTCCTGGCAAGTCGATGGAAACACTTACACCTGTCGTGATGGCCAGGATGGGCGCTCTCAATACCGTGGTTCTAATGGGGGAAGTGGTTACTACGGGAGTGTTTATTTAATTAACAGCGAACGACCCCTAGATCCAGTTAATCCAAGTGAATCTGTTTCGCTGGCGCAATTGGCCCAAGACTACTACCCACTTTCAGACTCTCGATGGAATAGAAAATCAGGAACCCGAAACCTGTTTTCAAGATGGTCGAGCGTCCCCAACAATTACTGGGAATACGCCGGAAGGATCG
>JAFMNI010000149.1 GCA_017859295.1 Candidatus Puniceispirillum sp.
GCGTTAACAAAGTCATCCTAGTTGGCAATCTAGGGCGCGACCCTGAAGTGCGGTCAACACAAGACGGCAGCAAAATCGTCAATCTATCAATCGCCACTTCCGAACGCTGGAAGGATAAAAACACCGGCGAACAGCGCGAAAAGACCGAATGGCACCGCGTTGTCATCTTTAACGAGAACCTTGGCCGGATCGCCGAACAATATCTTCGCAAAGGATCAACATGCTATATCGAAGGCCAGTTGCAAACCCGCAAATGGACCGATCAGCAGGGCGTTGAAAAATACACAACCGAAGTGGTTCTGCAACGTTACCGTGGGGAAATGACGCTTCTAGGTGGACGTGGCGACTCATCCAGCATGGGCGATAGCGGCGGCTATAGCGGCAATCAGGTCAGCTATGATCAAACCCCGCAAGCCGGCGGCCAATCAAGCCCGCCACCAATGCGCAGCTCAAATGACATGGATGACGATATTCCGTTTTAAATCAATATTTTAATAACCATATTTAATTCGGCGTCTTGTTTACATGGCAAGATGCCGTTTTTTTTGCCGAAAAAACGGCCAAAACTACAATATTTGGTGTCATAGCTTGCATAAATCGTGTAAATATTGTGTGTAACTTGTGACATTGCCTTTGCATTGTCACCGAGCGATGCGGGAATGGCTCACTTGCCCTTCCCAAAGGCAGAAAGAACAATGGCGTGACCGACTTAACCGATTCGACCAATCCAACAATTTCGATTTCGGAGGAGATGCGTAAATCCTATTTGGATTATGCCATGAGCGTGATCGTTTCGCGTGCGCTTCCCGATGTGCGCGATGGCCTAAAGCCGGTTCACCGCCGCATTCTTTATGCCATGATGGAAGGCAATTACGACTGGTCAAAGCCACCGCGTAAGTCGGCGCGTATCGTTGGTGATGTCATGGGTAACTATCACCCGCATGGCGATTCATCGATTTATGAAGCCATGGTGCGGATGGCGCAGGATTTCTCGATGCGTCTGCCATTGGTTGACGGGCAGGGCAATTTCGGATCAGTCGATGGTGATCCGGCCGCCGCCATGCGTTACACCGAATCACGGCTTGCCCGCTCGGCCGAAAGCCTGCTTCGTGATATCGACAAAAATACCGTAGAATTCACCGCCAATTATGACGAAACCCAGCTAGAACCAACAGTTCTTCCCGCCGAATATCCAAATCTTCTGGTGAATGGCGCTAATGGTATCGCGGTTGGTATGGCAACCAATATTCCGCCACATAATCCGGGTGAAGTGATTGCCGCCTGTGAGGCCTATATCCTCAATCCCGAGATCACCACCGAAGAAATAAATGTCATTGTTCCGGGGCCTGATTTTCCAACTGGTGGCCTGATTATGGGACGGCACGGCATTCGGGAAGCCTATGCCAATGGGCGCGGCTCAATCATCATGCGGGCAAAGGCCGAGGTTCAGACCAATGCCAAGGATCGTGAAGCCATTATCATTCACGAAATTCCCTATCAGGTGAATAAGGCGCAATTGCTTGAACGTATTGGTGAAATGGTTCGTGAAAAGACAATTGAAGGCATTTCCGATATCCGTGATGAATCTGACCGTAACGGCATGCGGGTTGTGATCGAGATCAAGCGCGATGCGTCGGGTGATGTGGTGCTGAACCAGCTCTATCGCCATACAAGGCTGCAAACCAGCTTTCCAGTGAATTTGCTGGCCATGAATGGTGGCCGCCCACAACAGATGGGCATTAAAGATGTGATTGTCGCCTTTTGCGCCTTTCGCAAGGAAGTGGTGGTTCGCCGCACAACCTTTTTGCTGTCAAAAGCGCGTGATCGTGCGCATATCTTGGCTGGCCTTATGGTGGCGCTTGCCTCGATTGACACAATCATTGAATTGATCAAAAAGGCCCCCGATACCGAAACCGCCCGTAATAAATTATGCGAAACCAACTGGCCAGCTGCCGAGGTGGCTGATTTCATCTCGCTGATTGATGATCCGGGGCATGAAGTGATTGATGGCCATTACCGGCTGTCGGAAACACAAGCGCGCGCCATTCTTGAATTACGCCTTCAGCGCCTAACCGGTATGGAACGCGACAAGCTGAGCGACGAAACCCGCGAGCTTGCTGATAAAATTGCTGATTATCTTGATATTCTTGGGTCTGACACGCGGGTTAGCCGTGTTGTTCTTGACGAATTGGCAGCGACACGTGAACGCCTGTCAAACCCGCGCCGCACCGAAATCACTGACCAGCTTGGCGATCAGGATGATGAAGATCTGATCCAGCAGGAAGATATGGTCGTAACGGTTAGCCATCGCGGCTATATCAAGCGGGTGCCATTGTCAATTTACCGCGCCCAGCGTCGGGGCGGCAAAGGCCGCGCTGGCATGAAGACCCGTGACGAAGATTTTGTGACACGGCTTTTTGTCACCAATACGCATACGCCGATTTTGTTCTTCACCTCACGCGGCATGGTTTACCAGTTAAAATGCTACAAGCTACCTGAAGCCGCGCCGCAATCGCTTGGCAAGGCAATGGTCAATATCTTGCCAATCGAGCCGGAAGAAACCATCAATACCGTCATGCCAATGCCCGAAGATGAATCAAGCTGGGCCGATTTGAATGTTATGTTTGCCACGGCATCAGGCAATGTAAGGCGGAATAACCTTAGCGATTTCACCAATATCAAGCGCAATGGCAAAATCGCCATGAAGCTTCAAGATGGTGATGACCTTGTTGGCGTTCTGCCTTGTAGCGATGAAGATGATGTGTTGATGGCAACGCGCAATGGCAAGGCAATCCGCTTTGCCGCCAATGCTGTTCGCGTCTTCCGTGGCCGCGACAGCACCGGCGTTCGCGGTATTCGTCTTCTTGGCGGCGATCGCGTTGTTTCCATGTCGATTATCGCCGATGAAGATAATGAATTTATCCTGTCAGTTACCGAAAATGGCTATGGCAAACGGACACCAGTCAATGATTATCGACGTTCCGGCCGTGGCGGGCAGGGGGTTGCCAATATCGAAACCAGCAAACGCAATGGTCAGGTCATGGCATCATTTGCTGTGGTTGAAGAAGATCAGTTGATGCTTGTCACCAATATGGGGCAGGTTATCCGGATCCGCGTTCATGGCGGCGAGGGTGACTCGATACGGATTGCCAGTCGTAAAACCCAAGGTGTAAGACTGTTTGATGTTGCCGATGATGAAAGCGAAAAGGTGGTTTCGGCCGGTCTTGTTCGCGAAACCGACAGTGATGACGACGATGATCACGAAGATAACCATACCGAGGGTCATGAGGGTGACAATAACGGCGATCAAGCGGGTGATGAAACAGCTGAAACCGCGGCAAATGCCCCGAATGCCCCAGCCCCAAATATCAATGACGGGCAAGATGATGCCGCTGATACGCCGTCGGATGCGGACAACGCATCCAATCAAGCTGATAATGAGGGCAATCAATGAGCCAGAAGGTTATTATTTATCCGGGCACCTTTGACCCGTTAACCTATGGCCATATCGACATTATCGAGCGTGGCGCACAACTTGGCGATCAATTGATTGTGGCTGTATCGCTCAATCTCGGAAAACAGCCGCTTTTTTCAATTGAAGAACGTACTGAACTGGTTAAGGCCGAAGTTGCGCGGATCAATGACGCAAACAAGACGGGTTTGCCAGTTCTGGTGAAAAGCTTTTCTGGCTTATTGACTGATTTTGCCACGCAGCAGGGCGCAACTTCGATTTTACGTGGGCTTCGCGCGGTTGCTGATTTTGAATATGAGTTTCAAATGGCCAGCATCAACAAACGGCTTCATGGCGAATTGGAAACAATGTTTCTTATGGCTGCTGAACAGCAGCATTTTGTCGCCTCGCGCTTTGTAAAGGAAGTTGCTGTTTTTGGCGGTGATGTATCTAGCTTTGTTCCAGACAATGTTGCCAAGGCGCTAAAGCAGAAACTAGCAAACAAAAACGCCTAAACAGCCCGCCATATCAAAAAGCCACTCTGCCGCTTCCTGCAGCGCGATGACATTCACAAAACAAAACGATTCCGCGCCATATGACTGGCTGATCGCATGCCCCAGACAAGCGGTAAAAACCCGGTCTGGAAATAGACAAAAATAAAGGCCAGCAAGGGTTACTTTAGGGTTTACACAAAATCGACACGTCTCTATAAGGTGTCGGAGCGATGAAGTCCGATGTCATCGCACGGGTCGCAAGGCCTGAAAAAGTTTTAAAGTTTGGGCGCGTAGCTCAGTTGGTAGAGCAAGTGACTTTTAATCACTGGGTCACAGGTTCGAATCCTGTCGCGCTCACCATTACCTGATACCAACAGACGGTAAATGAATCGCCCCCGGCCATGAACATGACCGGGGGTTATTTGTGCCCAAATGCCCAAGGGAGGAAAAGCTATTCGGTGACACAAAATCCAGTTTTATCAAGCGCAATCACATTGCCATCACCATCACGGTAACAGGCGAATGATTCGCGGGCAGTCATCGAA
>JAFMNI010000150.1 GCA_017859295.1 Candidatus Puniceispirillum sp.
ATTATTTTGGCTGTTATCGGCGGCTGGTGGTGGCGTGGCCATCTGGTCTTGCAGGGCCGCAAGTGCCGCTTGCTGGCTTTGCCGGTCGGCGGCAAGCTGGCTTTCAAGCGCGGCAAGCCGCTCAGCAAGATCCGAATTTGCAATATCCGTCGACTCACCAGCATCGCCGTTGCTAACCGGCATTAAGGCGGCGATATCGGCTGTGTTCTGGCGTTGCTGCCAAATGGCAAAGCTGGCAAGACCAACGGCCAAAATCGACAAGACCAAAGTCGCAAATGTGATCAAAGAACCAGCGCTAGGCATAGGGGCTTTTTGCGGTGATGCGGTCTGGCTATGTTTTGATTTTCTGGCATGCGGCGGCGGCGTTTGGTCTGCGGGTTTTTCAACCGCATCCCCGTCAATCGTATCGCCGTCAATCGTATCGCCCATTTTGGCGGATGGTCGCTTTGATTTTGCCATAATGCTTTTTGCCGAACCTTATTTGCTCTTTGCCTGCCGCGATTGGATACAGTCTCTAGTAGAGCCTATCCCAGCAAATCATATCCACCCAGATCATGTCCCAGCAAATCATATCATAGCCGCATGACAAGATACCAGCGTCACCGCATATGGCCGATGCAAAATCTGCAGGCTGGCTTATGCCAGATCAAATCGCCGATGCCGCAGAACTGCGATCGCTAGAAGCCGGCTTCGGCGCGGATGGCGTGCTACATAGACATGGTTCCACCCATCACCTGCCGCCGCAGCAATCGCGTCACTGCCAGCGATCAGGTCAATCTTGTTTCGGGCAGACCCCAGCCCAGAAGCGTCCATATTTTCCCGCAAAATCTGGATCGATCTTGGCGACATCGCAATCACCGCGGAAATGCAATTTTTTGCCAATGCCGCACGAACTGGCGGCACAAGATCGGCATTGGCCGTCATCTGATAGGCTGGTAAACGTTGAACCGCGATATCATGGCGGCGCATGGCTGCGGTCATATCAAAACTAATTTCACGCGCACTTGGCCATAATAAATTGGCCTTTTGTGGATTTGCACGATTGGCATCTGTCACGGCTTGCCGGATTGGTTCAACCAAGCCTGCGCCGCCGCCACTGCCGATGATGATGTTTTTAAATCCGGCCTGTTTTGCTGCGGCGGCTGTTGCTGATCCAACAACAAAGGCTGGTTTTGAAATCCATGTGGTGGCGTCGGCCGTCTTGGCAACCGCATCGACCGCATGGCGGCTGGTAAAAATAATGCCGGTAAAATCTGCCGGATTGCCAAGATCATGCGCCAATGAAGGAGGCGAAACCGGCGCGCTGCTCATCACCGGACTGGCAAGCGCTGGCACACCATAGCGGTTTAGCCAGCCAACATCACGATCAGCATCAGGTTGCGGCCGGATAATCAGGGTGAATTTTGCCATTATCATCCCTTTTGCGCCATTGAGGTTAAGGCCGATAATTTAAAACCAGCCAGAATCAATCCAACCAGAATCAATCCGACCAGAATTAATCTAGCGGGAATTAAACCAAAAAGTCGCGGCCACCAGCAAGGCCAATTAATTCAGCGCCCAATTCAGCGCCCAATCTTTCAGCTTGATCAGCAGGTGCGCGCATTTGCTTTCGATGCGCCGCGCTGCCATCAGGGCGCAAAATCATGCCATCAAGCGTGACATGGCCGGTTGCATCTAAAACTGCGCTTGCCGAAATGGGCGTTTGACATGATCCATCAAGAAAGCTCAAAAGTGCGCGTTCGGCAGTCACTTCAACAAGCGCAGTTGGACAGGTCAAAGTCGAAACAAGATTTTTGACCGCAACGGCGCGCGGTGTATCGGCGGCGGCGATCTGAATGGCAAGTGCGCCTTGTGCCACCGCCGATGGCATGATCTCGGCGTCAATCGGCGCATAGGCAATATCAACCCCAAGCCGTTTAATGCCAGCAACGGCAAGAATAAGGGCGTCATAATCACCCGCCGCCAGCAAACCAAGCCGCCGGTTCAAATTGCCACGGATCAGATTGATTTGAAGATCAGGCCGGTAATAAAGCAGGATTGCGGCGCGGCGTACCGAGGCGGTGCCGATGCGCGCGCCTTTTGGCAAATCATCAAGGCTTTGATAGGGCCCGACAAGCGCATCACGGCGATCCTCGCGCACCATGACCGCCCCGATTTCGGTGCCGGCGGCAAAATGCGTTTCCATATCTTTCATCGAATGAACAGCAGCGTCGGACTCGCCAGCCAGAATTGACCGTTCAAGTTCCTTGATAAACAGCCCTTTGCCGCCAGCCTCAACAAGCGAGCGATCGAGAATCCGGTCGCCTTCACTTGTTACTGGACGCACCGTTACGGCGGCCGGCTGAAGCGCGGTGCAAACCATTTCAGCCTGCACCATCGCCAGCTGCGACGCACGGCTTGCCAACCGCACTGGATTAGCATCAAAAAACGAGACATCAACTTTCATAGCACGCCATGTCTAAAGGGCTGGCTCGCAAATGCAAAGCCAAAAAACCAGCTTTTCAGAAAAACCGGCATGTTTGGCTGTTTTGTTGACAGGACTGGCATCTCAATCCGGCTTCGGATAAGGTGGGGCAAGTTTTTTAGAGGAATATCATTCATGGCGCAAAGCCCCGTAATTATGCTTGGCATTGAAAGCAGTTGCGACGAAACCGCAGCGGCGATTGTTGCGGCTGATAAAACCATTTACGCCAATGAAATTGCGTCACAAATCGAAACCCATGCCAAACATGGCGGTGTTGTTCCCGAAGTTGCCGCACGGGCGCATCTCGAAATGATTGATCAGGTGATTCGTGACGCGCTTGCCACGGCCGGTTTGACGATGGGTGATATCGACGCTGTTGCGGCAACCGGTGGACCCGGCTTAATTGGCGGGGTTGCGGTTGGTACGGTCACCGCCAAGGCGATTGCCGCTGCACGACAGATTCCCTATTTTGCGGTTAACCATCTTGAAGGCCATGCGCTTAGTCCGCGGCTTGCCGATGATGTGGCTTTTCCCTATTTGCTGCTTTTGGTTTCAGGCGGCCATACCCAGCTATTAGCTGTCGCGGGGCCGGGTGATTATCGCCGCTATGGCACAACCATGGATGATGCCGCTGGTGAGGCTTTTGATAAATGCGCCAAGGCAATGGGTCTTGGCTATCCGGGGGGGCCGGCGATCGAGGCGGCGGCCAAATCAGGTGATGCCAAAGCTATTGCATTGCCACGCCCGCTCAAAGGCAGTGCCGGATGTCATTTTTCCTTTTCCGGTTTGAAAACGGCTTTGGTCAATCGGCTAAGCCAGCTTGGCGGGCCTGAGGCGGCACCGATTGCCGATCTTGCTGCCAGTTTGCAGGCGGCGATTGCTGATTGTCTTGCCGATCGTACCAAGGCGGCATTAACCCGCTTTCGCGATGAATTTCCGCATGATGATGCTAATCAGCCAGCGCTTGTCATTGCTGGGGGTGTTGCTGCTAATCAGCATATTTTTGCGGTTTTGCAGCGGGTTGCAGCCGATGCCAATTTCCGCCTCTCGGTGCCGCCAGCAAAATTATGTACCGATAATGCGGCGATGATTGCGTGGGCCGCGCTTGAGCGGTTTGACCGGCCCGATGATTTGGCCTTTGCGCCGCGCCCCAGATGGCCGCTTGATCCTGAGGCCAGCCCGCCACCTGGTCGGGGCGTGCGCCAATGACCCGCGCTATTGTGGCTCGTGCTGTTGTGATTGGTGCAGGCAGTTGGGGGGCGGCTATCGCCACCGCGCTGAACCGCGCTGGCCAGCAAACAATGGTTTTGGCGCGCCGTCAGGAAAGTGTTGATGCGCTGGCAATGGGTCGTTGTTTGCAATTGCCTGATTCGCCGCCAGCAGCGCCCATCGCCGCAACGCTTGATCCGGCCTGCCTTGATGGTGCCGAGCTGATTTTTGTTGCGGTTCCGGTGGTGGCCAATCAAGCCAGTTTTATGATGATTGCCGAGCGTCAGAAAAATCGTCCGCTAGCGGTGGTTAGCCTCTGTGCAAAAGGCATTGGCAAGGCTGATGATGGCAGTGCCATGCTGCTTACCGACCTTGCATCACGATTGCTGCCAGACCATCCATTGGCGGTGTTTTCCGGGCCAAGCTTTGCCGATGAGGTGTTTGCCGGATTGCCAGCTGCATTGGTTGCAGCGAGCGATGATCTGGCAACCGCCAACCGCATTCAAGATGCTTTTGAAGGTAGTAATTTGCGGCTCTACAGCAATGATGATCCGGTTGGTGTTGCGCTTGCCGGTGCCATGAAAAACGTCATTGCGATTGCCGCAGGCTGCGCCGTTGGTGCCGGATTTGGCGATAATGCCAAGGCCGCTATTCTGACACGCGGGCTTGCTGAAATCGCCCGATTTGCCAGCCTGATGGGTGCCAAGCCGGATACGATTTTCGGGCTTGCTGGTGTTGGCGATCTGGCCTTGACTTGCGCCGGGCCACATTCGCGCAATATGGCATTTGGCATGGCGCTTGGGCGCGG
>JAFMNI010000151.1:0-3104 GCA_017859295.1 Candidatus Puniceispirillum sp.
ATCGAAAAAATGTTTACGCCTGAATTCCGTAACCGGCTTGATGCGATTATTCCGTTTGCGCCGCTTGGCAAAGATGTCATCCGGTTGGTTGTTGATAAATTTATCATGCAGCTTGATGCCCAGCTTGCCGATCGTAATGTCGAAATCGAATTGAGCGAAGCGGCGATGGATTGGCTTGCCGAACGTGGCTATGACGCCAAATATGGCGCGCGGCCACTGGCGCGGGTTGTGCAGGAACATATCAAAAAGCCGCTTGCCGATGAAATGCTGTTTGGCGGGCTTGTTGGTGGCGGACTTGTTTTTGTCGATGTTGCTGATGATGATTTGACGGTTACGGTCAAAGCCCCACCGCAAAAAGCGATTTCGGGTGGAAATAAACGCGCCGCATTGCCCGCACCGCACGATAGTTAATCAAGCCAGATCACCAGATCAGCCGGATCAGATATCACCCGCGCAGATATCACCCAAGATGGGGCTAGCTGGCTTTAAAGGGGCTGGTCATGGTGATGTGGTTTTTCTCGGCCTCGACGCCGCGCTTTTCCGCGTCTAGGAACCGCGCAACAGCGTCACGAAACCCGTCATGCGCTATCCAATGCACCGAATGGGTGGTAACAGGCAGATAGCCGCGCTGGACTTTGTGAAAGCCCTGCGCCCCCGCTTCGACCCGCGACAGGCCATGTTCGATGGCAAAATCAATCGCCTGATAATAACATGCCTCGAAATGCAGATTGGGAATATCGATATCGGCACCCCAATTGCGGCCATAAAGCGCATCATCACCAATGAAATTAAGTGCGCCGCCGATAATGTTGCCATCATATTCGGCCATTACCAAAAGCATGCGGTCGGCCATGGTTTTGCCTAGCTGGGTAAACACCTCATGCGTCAGATAGGCACCGCCCCATTTTCGGTCGATGGTAGACATATAAAACCGGAAAAAAGCGTCAATATGATCTTGGGTGATTGCCGCACCGGTCAGCCGAAGCATGGTAACGCCTGCCTTGGTAATCGAGGCACGCTCTTTACGGATATTTTTGCGCTTGCGTGATGACAGATGATCCAGAAAATCATCGAAATCAGCATAGTTCTGATTATGCCAATGAAATTGGATGCTGGTTCGGTCAAGCCAGCCTGCGGCGGCAAGCTGATGCGCATCATCAGATGGCAGAAAATTAATATGCGCTGACGATAGCTGATATTTTTCCACCAGCGTTTCCATGCCCTTGGCAAGGGCAGTTTTTAAATCGGTGCGCTTATCACGAACCAGAAAGCGGGGACCGGTTGCTGGCGTAAATGGAACCGCGGCAAGCAATTTTGGGTAATAAGCACCGCCAGCGCGTTCAAAGGCATTGGCCCAACCATGATCGAAAATATATTCGCCATAGGAATGATGCTTTAGATAATTTGGCATGGCGCCAAGAAGCTGGCCGTCATCGCTTCGCAATAGCAGATGCATCGGATCCCAGCCGCTGTCACCGCCAACCGCCCCGCCTTTTTCCAGCGCCTGCAAAAAGGCATGGCTGATAAAGGGATTTGCCGATCCGGCAAGCGCGTCCCATTCGGCGGCGTCGATTGCCGCCATTTCGGTGCCGATATGAAGATTTAGCGCGCTACCATCCATGAGGCTTGCAAATCGCCCTTTGACGGACAAGCCCGTTACGGGCTGACCGGTTCATTTTTTGACAGAATTGAAACAAAGATGGGGGGTTAAGCGATTTCAAACACACCATCAATTTCAACAAGACAATTTAACGGCAATGCGTTGCTGCCAACGGCAAACCGTGCATGCCGACCAGCGTCACCAAAAGCGGCAACCATCAAATCAGATGCGGCATTAACGACAACCGGCTGGCTGTAGAAATCATCGGCTGACGCGACAAACGCGCCAAGCTTGACTACCTGAACAACACGGTCAAGATCGCCATCACAGGCCACCTTCAACTGCGCCAAAAGATTGATCGCACAAACTTTTGCCTGACCTTGTGCATCTTCGATGCTGGCATCTTTGCCAACGGTTCCGGTAACGGTTAGCTTGCCATCAACAAAAGGAACCTGTCCTGACACGAAAACAAGATTGCCAGTGCGGGTAAATGGCAAATAATTCGCCGCTGGGGTTGGGGCATCGGGGATGCTAACGCCGATCTCTTGCAAACGCTGTTCGACTTTGCTTGTCATGGTCATACTCCTTTAAACTGGTGAAGATGCTCGATGGTTGATGGCGTCCAACCAACCCCATCATAGTCCATATCCTGATTGCGAAGCTTGCATAATCATCGCTGGATAGCAAGCCGGTTCAGATGATCAGACACCTGTTTTAGACAAGAAAAAGGCCCCACGATAGAGCGTGGGGCCAGGTCTGCAGGTTGCACTGCAGGGAGAGCTTAACTGCAGCCTGTGGTTCCGCCACAGGTGTTGCATTTCAAACAAGTACCATTGCGGACCAGGGTAAAGTTCTGGCACTCAGGGCAGGCTTCGCCTTCATAGCCCTGCATGCGAGCCTGTTGCACAAGGTCGGCTGCTTTTTGGCCGCTCTTTGTGCGATTGGCACCGCTGGCAACTTCGCTTGCCGTATCGCTGGCAAGTCCGATTTCGGTTGTTGTCGATGGGCTTGGCTCTTGCGCCCGCATTGTTTCAGCGGCCACATCTTGCGTGGCGGCAACGGCTGCACCGCGATCATTGGAATAGACGACAAGCCCTTGGCGACGGATAAAGCCATGGCTGGTGACACGATTCATCAGCTCGGACTGATTATCGCCAGTTCCCGTTGTTGTCACATCAAGATCCTCGACATTCACATGACCAAGGTCGCTTCGGTCAAGATAGGAAATCGCCAATTCGCGGAATGTGTAATCAAGAATTGAAGTCGACATCTTGATGGCGTCATTGCCGGTGACAATGCCCTGCGGCTCAAAGCGGGTGAATGTATAGGCCTCGACAAACTCTTCCAATGGCACGCCATATTGAAGGCCAATCGAAACAGCGATGGCAAAATTATTCATCAATGAGCGGAAGGCAGCGCCTTCTTTATGCATATCGATGAACACTTCACCAATCCGGCCATTTTCATATTCGCCAGTTCGCAGATAGACCTTATGCCCACCAAC
>JAFMNI010000151.1:3303-4379 GCA_017859295.1 Candidatus Puniceispirillum sp.
TAAAGCGCGTTGGCTTTCAGGCCAAGACGCCATGACTGCATATAGGCCTCACCACATTCCTGAACCGTTGCCGAATTTGGCATATTGATGGTTTTTGAAATGGCACCTGAGATGAATGGCTGGGCGGCGGCCATCATGGTGATGTGACTTTCGACTGACAAGAAACGCTTGCCAATACGGCCACAGACATTGGCGCAATCAAAGATTGGCAAATGCGCGTCTTGCAGATGCGGTGCCCCTTCAAGGGTCATCGCACCACAAACATGGATATTCGCCGCTTCGATCTCGTCCTTACTAAAGCCAAGATGGTCAAGCAGGTTAAAATCAAAATCATTCAGCTGGGCGTCGGTCAAACCAAGCTTGGTTTTGCAGAAATCAACACCAAGGGTAAATTGGTTAAAGACGAATTTCACATCAAAGGCACTGCCAAGGCTGCTTTCGATTTTGGCAAGTTCCTGATCGCCAAATCCTTTGTCTTTCAGCGCATTGATCGAGACTGACTGACAGTTTTTCAGGCTGCCTGATCCAACAGCATAGGTGATGATATCGTCAATCTGGCTTTGCGCATAGCCAAGACGCTGCAAGGCTTCTGGAACAACGCGGTTGATGATCTTGAAATAACCACCACCGGCCAGCTTTTTGAATTTGACGATTGCAAAATCAGGCTCAATGCCGGTGGTATCGCAATCCATGACCAAGCCGATGGTCCCGGTTGGTGCAATCACTGTTGCTTGTGCATTGCGATAGCCATGCTTTTTACCAAGATCAACTGCCAGATCCCATGCTGCTTTCGCCGCTTCGGGAAGTGTTTGATCGGGGCAGGATTTGATGTCTAGCGGTACAGGCAGGATTTCCAGCCCTTCATAGCCAGCGCCTTTGCCATGCGCTGCAAGACGGTGATTATTCATCACCCGCAACATATGTTTGGCGTTTTTCTTGTAATTCGGGAACGCGCCAACTTCGCTGGCAATTTCGGCTGAGGTGGCATAGGCAATGCCGGTCATGATGGCCGAGATTGATCCGCAGATCGCGCGGCCTTCATCACTGTCATATGAATGACCTTCGGCCATCAGCAA
>JAFMNI010000152.1:0-2136 GCA_017859295.1 Candidatus Puniceispirillum sp.
GATTTCAGACAGCTTCATCGGGCGATGCTTGAAGGCGGCATGCAAACGGCTGTGGTGATGGTGCTTGTTGCGGCATCGGTGCTGATGGGTGGCTTTTTGACCCGAGCGCAGATTCCGCAGGAATTGGCAGCGCAGATGGTTGCCTTTACCGACAGCAAATTTGTCATTCTTTTGATCTTGAATGTGTTTTTCCTGATCATCGGATTTTTCCTGCATTCGGCAGCGGCGATTATTCTGGTTGTGCCAATTGTTGTGCCGCTGATCCAGCAGGTTGGTATTGATCCGGTGCATTTTGGTCTTGTCGTGACGCTGAATCTGGCGATTGGCCAGCAAACGCCGCCAGTGGCCTCGGTTCTGATTACCGCCTGTTCGATTGCGCGGGCGAATATCTGGGAAGTGACACGGGTCAATTTACCCTTTATTGGTGTCTTGGTTGGGGTGCTTCTTATCTGTACCTATGTTCCGGCCATTCCAATGTTCTTGGTCGAGCTGTTTTATCGCTAGAAGGAATTTGATATGACGGCCATTGATGGTGAATTGCTTGTCCGCATTGACGGTGGCATTGCGCATGTGACCCTGAACCGGCCGCAGGCACGCAATGCGCTGACCTTTGGCATGTATGAAGAACTGGCCAAGCTTTGCGCCCTTGCCGGCACTGCCGATGATGCTGATCATATCAAAGCCATCGTCATTGCAGGGGCAGGTGATAAGGCCTTTGCCGCTGGCACTGATATTGGTCAATTCACCGCCTTTGAATCGACCGAAGACGGGTTGCGCTATGAAGCAAAGGTCGAAGCCGTTATCAGCCAGATCGAATCCTGCCATGTTCCGGTTATTGCCGCGCTTCATGGCGCGGTTACGGGTGGCGGGCTGGTGATTGCAGCAGCAGCGCATGTCCGCATTGCCAGCGCGGCGGCGGTTGCTGGCATGCCGATTGCGCGTACATTGGGCAATTGCCTGGCCGTATCGAATCTTCGGCGTTTAACGGCATTATTCGGTGAGTCACGCGTTGCGCATATGATTTTAACCGCTGAATTGCTGGATGCTGGGGCGCTTTTGACAAGCGGGTTTGTGCATGAGGTTTTACCCGATCAGGATGGTTTGATGGCACGCGCCAACCAGCTTGCCGAACGCATGAAACAAATGGCACCGCTGACCATTCAGGCCAGTCTTGAAGGGCTGCGGCGGTTGCGCCAAGCCGCCCCATTGCCGGATGATGCCGATTTGATCGAGAAAAGCTATGTAAGCGCCGATTTTGCTGAAGGCGTTCGCGCCTTTCTTGAAAAGCGCAAACCGCAATGGCAAGGCAAATAGCCTCATCAAACGCCGATAGCCGAGATAAGCAATGTCTAGCCTTGGAATTTAGGCACTTGCCAGCTTGTTGATGGCACTGACAACGGCGCGGATCGGTGCGAGTGTAATTGACGTATCAATGCCAACACCATAAACTGACTGGTCATCGTCAACAACAAGTTCAACATAGGCGGCAGCTTCGGCTTTTGATGTTGCCGAGCGGGTGTTCTGCCCGAAATCGGCAAGCCGGAAAACAAGGTTGAATTCGTCACGCATTGCATCAACAAAAGCCGAAATCGGGCCATTGCCAGTGGCGGTGATGGTCACTTCATTGCCATTGTGAAGCACGGTTGCCGTAATCCGCTCGGCATCGCTTGCACGGCTGGCGCGCCCTGATTCAAAGCTAACAAGCTTGAATGGGCCTTGCGGTTTGATGTAATGCTTTTCGGCCAGTTCCCAGATGCGCTGGCTGGTGATTTCCTTGCCGGTTGTGTCGGCCTCGTTCTGCACAATGCCAGAAAATTCAACCTCGGCACCGCGTGGCAGGCGAATATGGTGATCGGCCTCAAGAAGATAGGCTGAACCAGCCTTTCCCGATTGCGAATTTACCCGAATGATGGCTTCGAACGTCCGCCCGATATCAGCCGGATCAATTGGCAGATAGGGCACTTCCCATACATCGTCATTGGATTCGGCAAGCGCATCCATGCCTTTGCGGATAGCGTCCTGATGGCTTCCCGAAAAGGCGGTATGAACAAGCTTGCCAGCATAGGGGTGGCGCTCATGAACCAGAAGCTGGTTACAGAATTCGGCGGTTTCGATCAGCCCGTTGATATCGGAAAA
>JAFMNI010000152.1:2461-4343 GCA_017859295.1 Candidatus Puniceispirillum sp.
TCACAAACATCAAGCGCATAATCAAGCTCGGTTCCGGTAAAGCTTTCCGGGCTATATTGAAGGCGCAGATTTCCAGCGCCAAAATTGGCAAGACGATCAGCAACCATTTTTGCGCCATCAATGGCAATTTGTTTTACCCCATCACGATCTGATTTAAAAACGACCCGCCGCTGCAATGTGCTTGTCGAATTATAAAGATGCAAAATGGCATTTGGCGCGCCACGAAGCGACTCGATCGTGCGATCAATCAAATGTTCGCGCGCTTGTGTCAAAACCTGAATCGTTACATCAGACGGTACATGACCGCCTTCAATCAATTCGCGCAGAAAGTTAAAATCAGTATCTGACGCAGCCGGAAACCCAACTTCAATTTCTTTGAATCCCATTGCGACAAGCATTTTGAACATGGCCATTTTGCGGGCGCTGTCCATTGGCTCGATCAAGGCCTGATTGCCATCACGCAAATCAACCGAACACCAGATTGGTGCTGTTTTAATTTGTTGGCTCGGCCATGTACGGTCACCTAAATCAGGGCCGATAAATGGGCGGTATTTTTCATGACGCAGGCTTGGCATCAGCTTCTCTTTATCTAAAGAATTTGAAATATCTGTCTTATCGCGATAGAACGAACTGGATAATATACGCACAAGCGGCAGGTTGAAACAGGAAAAAGATCGCGAAACTTTAACCCGAACCATGATTAAATGCGGTATTTCATCAGAAATTGTTGTATAGCATGGGCTGAACCATGCCATTTCAGCCCGTTTCAGATTGCAAAGTAAATCATGATCGACATCAACAAAATCCGCAATTTTTCCATCATTGCCCATATTGATCATGGCAAATCAACGATTGCCGATCGGTTGATTCAGGTCTGTGGTGGGCTTAGTGACCGCGAAATGAAAGAACAAGTGCTGGATAGTATGGATATCGAGCGCGAACGCGGGATTACAATTAAGGCGCAAACTGTCCGGCTGGATTACAAAGCAAAAGACGGACAATCCTATGTTTTGAATCTGATGGATACGCCAGGCCATGTGGATTTTGGCTATGAGGTATCGCGATCATTGGCGGCTTGTGAAGGCTCATTGCTTATTGTTGATGCTAGTCAGGGCGTCGAGGCGCAAACGCTGGCCAATGTCTATCAGGCGATCAATGCCGATCATGAAATTGTGCCGGTTCTCAATAAGATTGACCTTCCCGCGGCTGAGCCTGAACGCGTCAAAGCCCAAATTGAAGAAGTGATTGGTTTGCCTGCTGATGATGCCATTGCAGCATCGGCAAAAACGGGCGCAGGTATTGAAGATATTCTCGAAGCGCTGGTCACAAAATTACCGCCACCTGTTGGCGACAAGGATGCCCCCTTGCAGGCGCTTTTGGTAGATAGCTGGTATGACGCCTATCTTGGCGTTATGACCTTGGTGCGGGTGCGTCATGGCGTGCTGAAAAAGGGCATGAAAATCCGTATGATGGCGACAGGCGCAACCCATGTTATCGAACGCGTTGGTATTTTTGCGCCAAAACCGATTGCGCTTGATCAGCTTGGTCCGGGTGAAATTGGCTTTATCAATGCTGGCGTGAAACGCGTTGCCGATGCAAAGGTGGGTGATACGATCACCGAAGAGCGCCGCCCAACCGACACAGCCTTGCCCGGATTTGCACCATCAATTCCAGTGGTGTTCTGCGGCTTGTTTCCGGTGGACACAAATGATTTCAGCGGCCTTCGTGAGGCGCTTGAAAAACTATCACTTAATGATGCGTCTTTTTCATTCGAGGCTGAAACCTCAGCGGCGCTTGGCTTTGGCTTTCGCTGCGGATTTTTAGGTCTTCTTCATATGGAAGTGATCCGCGAGCGATTGAGCCGCGAATTTAATCTTGAGCT
>JAFMNI010000016.1 GCA_017859295.1 Candidatus Puniceispirillum sp.
CACCGTCATCGGCTTCCATGACCGCAGCGCATGCCGCTGGTGACGGCAAACAAGTAATGATGATGTCACAAGCTTCGGCCATTGCTTTTGGGCTGTCAGCCCATTTTGCGCCAGCTTCTAGAAACGGTGCGGCAACATCGCGATCAAGATCGCGAACCATGACGTCACATTTGTTACGAAGCAAACTGCCAGCCAGCTTGCCGCCGACATTGCCTAGTCCAATAAATCCAACTGAATGCATTTCCATCTCCCCCATGGCTTTGCTCAGGACAACCAAAATGGCAACCAGCCGGTTGCTGGCAATACCCTAAAGACAGAGTAAATTTAAATGCAACCAAATTTCGTCTAAAGCGTCACCACCCGCATTGAGTTTGTTGTGCCAACAATGCCAAATGGCATGCCGGCAACAACAACAACCTGCTGGCCAGTGCTGGCCATGCCACGGCTTCGGATTTCGGCAATGGCTTCGGTAATCGCTGATTCGAAATCTTCACTATAGGCACTGGCACCGGTATGGGTTCCCCATAGCAAACATAATTTCCGCTGAACATCCAGATGCGGAGTCATCACCAGAAACGGAATTCCGGGTCGTTCACGCGCAATCCGAACCGCGGTATTGCCTGAACTTGAAAAGGCAACCATCGCCTTGGCCTCAACCGTTTCGGCAAGGGCAACACTGGTTTTTGCAACCGCGTGATAGACGCTATGTTCAACTGGCAATTCGCCCGGCCCTGATGCCGGGTCTGATTTGATATGCGCCTCGGCAGAGCTGACAATCCGCGCCATGAATTCAACTGACTCAACCGGATAGTGGCCTGCCGCTGTTTCGGCAGACAGCATCACCGCATCAGCACCATCAAATACCGCACCGGCAACATCTGATGCTTCGGCGCGCGTTGGTGTTGGTGCTTCGATCATTGATTCCAGCATCTGCGTTGCAACCACCACCGGCTTGCCAACCATGCGGCATTTGGAAATGATGGTTTTTTGCCAGCCCGGCACCTGCTCGGGCGGTAATTCAACACCAAGATCTCCCCGTGCCACCATCACACCATCGGATGCAGCAATGATATCATCAAGGTCATTCAGCGCCGCTGGCTTTTCGATTTTCGACATTAATGCCGCCTGTTTGCCAACAATGGTTCGCGCCGCAATCACATCGCTGGCGCGCTGCACGAATGACAAGGCCACCCAATCAACGCCCTTTTCCAGCGCATAGGCAAGATCGGCCAAATCCTTTTCGGTTAGCGGCGTTGTATCAAGAATGATATCGGGAAGATTAACCCCTTTTCGGCTTTTCAGCGGGCCACCAACAACAACTTCAGCGTCAAAGCTTTGCGTATCAACCGACACCACTTTGAAAACCAGCTTGCCGTCATCCATCAATAATCTGGCACCCGGATACATGGCCTTGAAGATTTCCGCATGTGGCAGGCCAACAATGCTGGCATTGCCCATATCGGTGTTCAAATCAAACGTAATGCGATCGCCATTTTTGACGATTGTCTCATCGGCAACTTTACCAACGCGGAATTTCGGCCCCTGCAAATCGGCAAGAATACAGCATGGCGTTCCGGTTTTGGCTTCAAGCGCCCGAATGGCATCAATGCGCGCACCCTGATCTTCGCGTGTGCCATGCGAAAAATTCAACCGGAAGACATTCACGCCAGCGGTCACTAATTTGCCAAGCATATCAGGGCTTGATGATACATCGCCAAGGGTAGCAACAATTTTTGTGGCTCGCTGCGGGTGGGAAATTTCAACACTCATTGAACTATATATCTTTCTTGTAAATTCGGTTTGAAGGCCAATTTGGGGTCGACCCATGCCAACAACAGCTTTGAAATGGGGATAGCAAGCCAATTGGCAGCATTCCCCTGATTCTACGGCCGAAACTGGTGAAAGCAAAGCGGCATCTTCGATTTCACAAAAAATTCACGAAAGTTCAAAAGATTGGGGCAAGAGATGGGGCGCATCATAAACCGCTGAAAACCATCGGCGTAAAACAGCCCTTCTCTCGCGGCTTGAGAAATCTAGCGGCTTGAGAAAGCGGCAATTTACCGTCATAATCATGTCTTGGTAGAACCCTCTGGCGAAATACTTTGGGTCTGTTTCTTTTTCTTTCCGGCCGGTCAGTCGATCAGGCCAATTCACGACAGAAAGCACGATGATGATCAAAGGTCTTATTGCCCCTCTTCTTACCCCGTTTGACGATAATCTCAATCTTGACCAGTCGCTATATAACGATCTTGCCAAACATCTTCTTGCCACTGGCGTTAGTGGGCTTGCCCCTTTCGGGACAACCGGCGAGGCACTGTCGGTTAGTCATAGCGAGCGCAAAGTCGCGCTTGAGGGTTTAGTCAAGGCGGGCATTGATCCAGCAGTGATGATTCCAGGAACCGGCCTTTGCAATCTTCCCGATACGATTGATCTTTGCCAGCATGCTGTCGGGCTTGGCTGTGCTGGTGTTATGGTTTTGCCGCCTTTCTATTTTAAGGGCATGAGCGATGCTGGCCTGTATGATTATTACGCCCAGCTGATTGCCGGTGTGAATGATCAAAGGCTGAAAATCTATCTTTATCATATTCCACAAGTATCGGGTGTCGGGCTGTCGATTGATCTTGTGAAAAAGCTGCATGCTGATTTCCCCGAAGCCATTGTTGGCATCAAAGACAGTTCGGGCGTTTGGGACAATACCAAGGCGCTTCTTGAGATTGACGGATTGATTGTCTATCCGGGTGCCGAATTGCCGATTATCGAAGCCATCCGGCTTGGCGCGCCAGGTTGCATTTCAGCAACGGCAAATTTGAACGGAACCGATATTGCCGAAGTGATTGACCTATGTCTTGCTGGCAATTGGGAATTGGCCGAAACCAAACATAAAAAGGTCTGTGCGGTGCGCTTGATGTTCCAAGATTATGCGCCAATCCCCGCACAAAAAGCACTTCTCGCCCGATCAACCGGCCATAGCGCATGGGGCAATCTTCGTGCACCAATGCGGCCAATGGACAAGGACAAGCTTGACGCGCTGGCCAATGGGCTTGCCAGCGAATTTGGCATGCATTTCTAGCCTTGGTCACATCAATCTATTGTGCGGTTTAAAGGCGGAACCTTGATGAAAATCTTTGCGTCATTGATTCTTGTTGGCCTTACCATTGCCGGAATATTTGCGCTGTTATGGTTTGTCATGCCAAGCTTTAGCACCCAGTTTGAGCCGCCAAAAATCATTCAAGTCAAAGCCTATCTCGATAATCGCTGCACAGTCACAAATGACGCCTTTGTTGCCGAAGCCCCCGAACAGGGGCGAACAGCAAAATTTCGTGATGGGGTTGCCATCATGCGGCTGCCGGAAAATGCCAAAATCAGACTTGCCGTTTCACGCGCCTTTCCGGCTTTTACCTATGAAGACACGCCGCAAGATGTGGCACCAATCGTCACCTTGATTGCCGATTGTTCGGTTTCGCCCAAATTGCGGTCAATTTTTGGATCAATGAAAGAACGGTTCCAACAGCAATAGCGGCTGGCAATTTTGATCACATCACCTTGGCGGCACGCAATGCCGCAACCGCATCGGCACCAAGACCCGCCCATTCCTGCATGACCTGATCATTATGCTGGCCAAGGCGTGGCGGCGCGGTGCGATATTGCGCTGGTGTCACACCAAGTTTGGCGGCAAAGGCGGTTGACGAAATCTGGCTGCCATCGTCACGTTGCTGATCAATGCGCGCGCCGCGTGCCTTGACATGCGGATCGGCAAATACTTCGGCAATATCATTAATCGGGCCACAAGACACACCGGCTGTTTCCAGCTTGTCGATCACCTGAACACGATCCAGCTTGGCAATGATATCACCAAGCATAGCATCAAGACGATCGCGGTTTTTGATGCGGGCTTCGTTGCTGGCAAAATCATCATCATCCGCCAGCGCCGGAATGCCAAGCGCCGCTGTCAAACGGATGAATTGCTTGTCATTTCCGCAGGCGATAATCACAAATCCGTCCTTGGCCTCATAAACAGTGTAGGGAACAACACTTGGATGGCTGTTGCCCATACGATCAGGGCATATTTCGGCATTCAGCCAATTTGCCGATTGGTTTGCCAGCATCGAAATCTGGCTATCAAGAAGCGCGCAATCAATATGCTGGCCAATGCCGGTACGGCTGCGATAGGCCAAGGCTGCAAGGGCTGCATTGGCGGCAAACATTCCGGTGAATAAATCACAGACCGCAACCCCCACCTTCATCGGGCCGCCGCCCGGGCTGCCATCGGGCTGGCCAGTAATGCTCATCAACCCGCCCATGCCCTGAATTAAAAAATCATATCCTGATCGGTGCGAATAGGGGCCGGTCTGGCCAAAGCCCGTAATCGAACAATAGATGATCCCCGGATTAAAGGCGGCGATTGACGCGTAATCAAGGCCGTATTTTTGCAATCCACCAGGTTTGAAATTCTCGATCAAAATATCGGCTTTGGCCGCCAATTGCCGAACAAGATCAGCACCGTCTTTGGTTGAAAAATCAATCGTCACTGACCGTTTATTGCGGTTACATGCGCTGAAATAGGCAGCATCATCGCGGCTGCCATCGGCATTTTTGGTAAAAGGCGGCCCCCATTTGCGCGTGTCATCGCCGCCATCGGGGTTTTCAACCTTCACCACATCTGCGCCGAGATCGGCAAACATCTGAGCAGCATAGGGGCCAGCCAGAATCCGGCTAAGATCAAGCACTTTAATGCCGGCAAGCGCCATCGGCGTATCGCTATTCGTCATCATTCATCCTGTTGTGCTGGCCAGCTTGACGGGCATCTGCTGATTTGCCGTCTTTGGGCGATGTGGGCAAAGCATCTCAAACTGACCATATTGCGTAAACTTGCTGATTTTCAATTTACAGCCTATGGGAAAATTGGCAGGCTTACCATTAGCTAATTTACAAAATATGGTGGTGCTGTCCGGCCTGCCATCATCTCAAATACATGGATATATTATGGATTTTTCGCTTACCGCTGAACAGAAAATGCTTCAAGACACCGCACGCCGCTTTGCCGCGGATGAATTGCCAGCCCATGCAAAAGCCATTGAAGAAAATGATACGCCGCCAACGCTGGCGCTTCGCAAACGCTTTGCCGAAATGGGCTTTATGGGCATCAATCTGCCAACCGAATATGGCGGTGCTGGCCTTGGGCATTTTGAGGCAGTGCTGATCCTCGAAGAATTGGCAAAAATTTCGGTTGCGGTGGCCTTTCCGGTATTTGAGGCCAGCTTTGGTCCAGCTTTGGCCATTGCGCATTTTGCACCCGAGGCGCTTCGCCAGCGCATCCTTCCCAAAGTCTGTTCAGGTGAAATGGTTGTTGCCGTGTCAATGTCGGAACCGCAGGCTGGTACCGCGCTAACAGATTTGAAAACAACCGGCAAACGCGATGGTGATAAAATCATTTTGAACGGCAATAAACGCTGGTGTTCAGGCGGCGGTCATGCTGATGCCTATGTTGTCTATTGCCGCCTTTCCGATGCGCCCGGTGCCAAGGGCATTGGCGCGGTTCTGGTTGAAAAAGGCACGGATGGATTTAGCTTTGGCGCGCCGGAATCACATATGGGCTGGCGCGGCATTTCAAGCGCCGATATGTATTTCGATAATGTTGAAGTGCCTGCCGACAATATCATTGTTCCGGCGGGTGGCTTTAAACAATTGATGGAAGCCTTTGACCTTGAGCGTTGCGGCAATACAACAATGAGCCTTGCTTGTGGTCAATCTGCCTTTGATTACGCGCTTGCCTATGTTCAAGAACGCGAACAATTTGGTAAGCCAATCATTGATTTTCAGGCTGTCCAATTGCAAATTGCACAGATGAAGATGAAGCTTGATGCGGCGCGGCTGTTGCTTTACCGCGCGGTCAATAATGCCGAACAGAAACTGCCGTCAATTGCCGATAGTTCGATCGCGAAATGCTATGCCAATGAAATTGCCCGCGAGGTTGCCAGCGCCGCCGTACAGCTTATGGGTGGCTATGGCTATTCGAAATCATATCCGATGGAACAGAAAATGCGTGACGCATGGGGATGGGGCATTGCTGGCGGATCAATTGATATTCAGAAAATCAATATCGCCGCCGCGCTTGTTGGCAGACGGTTCAATCAACGTGCCTAGCCGCTAGTCGTGCCAAATGCGGCCAAGCGCATTCACCCAATTCGCATGGCATAATTTGGTCATTAAATCGGCATTATATCCATGCGCGCTCATGGCGCTTCGCAGCGCTGGCAGACCCGCAGCATTGCCAATCGCCTGCGGCACCGTCGTGCCGTCAAAATCTGATCCAAGCCCAACGCGGTCTTCGCCAAGATGTTCGATCAAATGATCAAGATGGCGAAGCATGACGTCAAAACCCGTATCGGCTTCCATCCGGCCATCAGGGCGCAAAAAGGCAACCGCAAAATTCAACCCAACCATGCCGTCACTTTCGGCAATCGCCGCAAGCTGGCGATCGGTAAGGTTGCGCGAATGCGGGCTGATTTCATAAGCATTGGAATGCGTTGCCACCAATGGCTTTTGCGAAATTTTGGCAACATCCCAAAATCCCGCCTCATTCAAATGCGACAGGTCAATCAAGATGCCATTCGCATCACAATAGGTGACAAGCCGTTTGCCATCATCGGTTAGACCCGGGCCGATATCGCCGCTGCTTGGATAGCGAAATGGCACACCATGACCAAATCTGTTTGGCCTGCTCCAGACCGGCCCGATTGATCGCAATCCGGCGCGGCGAAACATATCGAGATGATAGAAATCCCGATCAATTGGTTCGGCACCTTCAATATGCATGATGGCCGCAATCTTACCATGATCCAGACAGGATTGAAGCATGGCCGTGCTGGTGCAAATTTGCAGATATCCTGCCGCTTCCATGCGATGCAGAATTGCCGCCTGCGCCAAGGCCACCGGCACAGCTTGATCAAGCGCGATTTCTGGCGGCAATGGCAAATCATAAACCGGCAAATTCATTTGTGTGGTTTTGACATCCATATCGATTGGCGATGGCACCCAGATCGCAAAAAAGCCCCCAGCAAACCCGCCTTTGCGCATTTTATCCGCATCAAGATGCCCAGACATTCCGGTGATAAATCTGTCGATATCAACCGGCGCATCCATTGATAGGCCGGTATCATATAACAGCGATAAAATATCGTTATGGCCGTCGAAAATAGGCGGCGTTATGGGCGCATTATCACTCATGATGCCGCCGGTAATTTGCCTGTGATGACATAATCCAAAATGGCCGCCACCTGATCGGCGGTTTCGACAGTCGCCAGCGCTGCCCCATCAACCTCTTTCAAGGCATGCTGGTGATCACTTCCATGCATAATGATAAGCGCCTTGCCAAGTGCGGCAGCATAGCCGGCATCAAAAGCCGCATTCCATTGTTTGTATTTTTCACCAAAGCGTACAACAACAACATCGGCCCGGCCAATCGCGGTTCGGGTGCGGATTGCGTTCAGCTTGGCACCTTTATGATCATGCCAGAATTTATCGGGTTCGGCACCCATGATTTCAACACCGCAATCATCCGATGCCGCATGGTCGGTCACTGGCCCCAAGAACATGATATCAAGATTTTGCTTGGCACAGGCCGCAGCCACCTCATCACGCCAATCGGTATGAATTTCGCCCGATAGGTAAACGGTTAGTTTCATCTGTTTATCTCCTTTTTGAATTATCTGCTTTGGCTGTTCACCATATGATTACCGATTATTCAGGCCGGATGCGCGCGCCCGTTTTCGCCTCATAGCTAAGGGCGACAAGGCTCATATCAGCCGCATCACCATGCGTGTTAATCGCATCTTGCAGCGCGTCAAAAGCCGATGCGCCAAGCGGCATATCCTGAGCCATCGCCGCCGCCATGCCAAGCGCTAATCCAGCATCTTTTTGCATCAGCGCCATGGAAAATCCCTGATGCATTTTTCCCGACAGAATATTGTCAGGCAACGTGATTTCAGTCGCATAGTTTCGACCCGAACTTTTTTGCAAAATATCGACCGCGCGACCAGCGTCAACACCGGCATTTACCAAGAGGGATACAACCTCAAAACTGGCCATCCGGCAAATCAGATTTAATAGATTATTGCCTGCCTTTAGCGCATGCCCCGCCCCAACCGGCCCAGCATGGAAACAATTGCTGCTGATACGGCCAAGCAAAGGCAATAGCTGCGCATAGAGTGCCGCATCACCGCCAACCATAATGGCAATCACCCCTTCACGCGCGCCACGCGGGCCGCCGCTTACCGGCGCATCGACAAAATCAATGCCGGCCTGTTTCAGACGCGCCGCCTGATCACGGCTTATCGCCGGATCGCCCGATGTCATGTCAATGAAAATCTGACCAGCTTTCATATGGCCTGCCATGCCGTCATCCCCAAATAACACCATCTCAGTGACCGCCGAGGTTGGCAGGCAGGCAAAAATAATATCGCATTGCCTCGCCATTGCCGCAAGGTCACTGGCCGCGATTGCCCCGCCATCAATAAAGGGTTTCATCGCCGTTTGATCGGGATCATAAACCATCAAACCCGGATCGAGTAACCGCATTGCAAGTGCCGCCCCCATATTGCCAAGCCCGATAAAGCCAATTTTTGGATTTGTAGGAAAAGACGTCACTGCATCACGAACATTCATGGGTTTTAATCCTGTTTCAGCCATTGGCAAGATTGCCTTATGGCGTCGGTTAATCATCATCTATGAGGCGTGATTTGGCGCAAAAAATCCAGCCAACTTTGCAAATTTTATTTTATTTTTGATGAAAAAGTCAGTTGCAATTTGAGAGATGCAGGCCAAAACTAAAAAGGCTTATTTAGTCAGTTATCTGCTGGCCATAGATCATTTTATTATCAGGCTTGCCCATTTTGGGTTGCCGGTTCCAGAACGGGCCATTTGGACGAATCTTTGCCATGGCATCGCATAAAAAACATGAACCGACACGGTTTTTACCAGCATTGGCGGTTTTTGCCTTTTGTCTGATGATGATTGCCGCCAGCCGCGGCATGGGCGAGACCTATGCAATTTTCCTGTTGCCACTTAGCGATAGCTTTGGCTGGAATCGTGCCAGCGTAACCTCGATCTATTCAATCTATATGGTTGCATTCGGCTTTGGCTCGCTATTATCGGGTTTGGTTTTTGACCGGCTTGGCCCGCGTTTCAATTATATGATTGGCCTTGGCATGCTTGCCGGTTGTTACGGCTTTGCTGGCAAGCTGGAATCGATCCTGTCTTTCTATCTTGTGATTGGCATTTGCGGCGGTGTTGGCGCGGCGATGGTGGGGATTGTGCCAACGCAAAGCCTGATCGCGCGCTGGTTTGTGCGCGGTCGAACAACGGCATTATCGATTGCCTATTCGGGGCAAGGCATTGGCGTGATGTTGCTGGCACCGGCAGCGCAAATCACTATCGAAGCGGTTGGCTGGCAAGATGCGTATATGCTGGCAAGCTATGGCTTTATTGGGGCTTTTATCTTGATCTTATTGCTGCCATGGACGCAGATTGCCGCCGGTGTCACTGGGGCGGCATCATCACCCAAAGCCAATGCCTCCGCTGATCAGCATGATGTGCTTCCAGATAAACTCCCTGCAGCTAATGCTCGATCACATAAAGCCAAAACTGGATTGTCATTGGGCGAGGCGATAAAGCGACCCGAATTTTGGGGATTTTTCACCATTTTCGGCGCCTCTGCCGTCGCTGTTTTTTCCGTCTCTTTGCAGGCTGTTGCCTATTTGATCGAGCGTGGCTTCAGCACGGTACAGGCAGCCTTTGCCTTTGGCTGTATTGGCATGCTGACGATCCTTGGCATTGCCCTTACCGGCATTCTGGCCGAACGATTTTCGCGCCATCTTATCGCAACCCTTAGCTATGGTTTGACGATCATTGGCATTCTTGCGCTTGCCGCGCTGCAGCTTTATCCGAGCTGGTGGATGCTGGCATTATTTGTTGTGCCTTTCGGGCTGTCAGCTGGCGCACGCGGGCCGATCATCACCGCGCAAATGGCCGAGCTTTTTGCCGGACAGGGACTTGCCTCTATTTTTGGTGCCACCAATATTGGCCAAGGCTGCGGTGCCGCGCTTGGCGCATTTCTGGCCGGATATCTCTATGACATCACTAGCGGCTATAATACCGGCTTTGCCATTAGTCTTGGCTTTGCCTGTCTTGGCCTGTCAATGTTCTGGTTTGTCCCTGCCATCCGGCATGGCAAACAAAAGCCTGACACCCGATCGAACGGTTAGACGCCGACATTAATCCTTGCCAACCTTATTTTTTGCCAGCCTTATTTTTTGGCAGCGGTCAGACGACGCATCACTGGCGAGACCACCTGATCCGAAATATGAAAATCCCATAAAGCCGCTTTATCAGATGTGATAAATTCATCAAACGCCGAATCAAGATGATCAAGATTGCGGAAAGATACACCGCCAAGGCCAAAGCCGCGCGCCATTGATGCAAGATCGGTTGCGCCAAAGGCGGCACCATCTTCGTCATGGCCATCAACGCGCAATTTGTGGATTTCTGACCCATAAGCCGCATCATTCATCACAATCATCAACAGCTTGATTCCATGGCGCGCAACAGTTTCCAACTCTTGCGCATGCATCAAAAACCCACCATCACCATCAATCAAAACAACCTGTGTTTCAGGGCGTGCCGCAGCAACACCAATGGCATAAGACAGGCCATTTCCAATCGCGCCAAATTCGCGAATGGTCAAAAACGCATCGGATGAGCGGCCGGTCATATGCGCAGCATAATAAGAACAATGGCCGGATGAATTCACCATGAACCAGTCTTTTGGCAGTTTCTGATCCAGCGCCTTGATCATCGCGCGCGGGTCAAGAACATCAGGGGCAACCTGAAACGGCATGGCATCAGGATATTCGGCCGCATCTTGTTTGGCGACCAACGCATTGCGCCAGCTATTGTCGGCTGCTGCTGTGCCATGGCTAGTTTCAATTTCACTGATAAGCGCATCAACACCAATTTTGGCATCAGCACATAAATGGAAATGCGCAGCAACACGTCCCTGACTATAGATCACCGGCTTGGTATCGATATGCAGGATTTTGGCATTTGGATAAAGCTTGCCAGCATCGGCCGAATGCGATGCCAAACTGGTGCCAACGGCAATGATCAGATCAGCGTCAAGACAGGCCTCGCGTGCCGTATCCGAAGCAAACCCCCCAACCACATTCAGCGAATGCGCCGATTGATGAAACAGACCACGCGCCGGAAGGGTGGTTAGCAATATAGCGCCAATATGATCGGCAAGGCGCATACAAGACGGCCCAGCATCGGCTGCGATTGCACCGCGCCCGCCAATGATCACCGGCTTTTTTGCCGCCGCCACCATCGCCGCGATTGAGGTTACATTTGCCGGATCGGGAAACATCTTGCCAGCGGCAGGTATCAGATCAGCCGCCTTTTCGACTTTATAGGCAAGATCGCCCCAGTCACTTTCCTGAAGGTCAAACGGCATGCCAATCACAATCGGAATGCCGGTCATTTGCGTCCGCGCAAAAGCATCTTGGATCTGCCGCGTGATTCGCGGCTTGTGCAAGATACGAACATATTCTGCACCACAAGCGGTCACAAAAGGGGCCTGGTCAATTTCCTGATTATACCATGAATTGCGAAGCGGCGATTCACCTACAAACAGCACCAGCGGGATGCGCGCCCGCACGGCGGCAGCAAGACCGGTCATCACCTGCGTCAGACCCGGGCCGCAAGTTACCGTGGCAAGACCGGGGCGTCCTGTCACCCGCGCGTAGGCCATCGCCATCGATACCGCGCAATGTTCATGCCGTGCATAGGTAAAGGGCATGCCAAGATGGGCAAGCGCACCGGCAAAATGCATATTGCCATCACCAAGAAGCGCAAAACAATGCCCTGTTTCCTGTGCCTCAATCGCGGCTGCAACCACATCATAGGTTTTCATCAAAATGCTCTCCATAAATAACTGATCACGACTGGATAGACTGATCACGGCTGGCCGCAATAACTAGGCTGCGGCAAATTCCTTTTTCAAAGCGGCAAAGAACTGGCGTGCCAGATGTTTGGCAACCCCCATCAAAATGCGCTGGCCGACACCGGCAACAAGCCCGCTCACCTCGCCTTGCGCCTGATAGGAAATCAGCGCATTGCCATCATCGCCTTCGGTAATGGCAACAGTGGCATTGCCACCACCTGTGCCAAGCGTGCCGCTTCCCGACACGGTAATGATACAGCTATGCGGTGGGTTCATTTCGGAAAGCGATACCGCCCCTTCAAAACTGCCACCAACCGCCGCCACTTTCAATTCCAAGGTCATTTGATATTGACCTTCGCCGGTTTCGGTCATGCTGATACAACCCGGAATCGCGCGTTGCAAAACCACCGGATCAATAACCGACTCCCACAGATTTACCGGACTGGTATTGATTTGTTCGCTGCCATTCAACTCAATATTCACGATATGTCTCCTCACCTCATCTGATTGGATCGCAGCGGATCAAAGCCCAAATAGCTGGCTGGCAACGCCATTGACCAGCTTGTTGCGGTCGGCCATATCCAGCCCGTCAAGAACAGCAAGAGGCGATGGGTCGCCAATCGGAAACGGCATATCCGATCCAAGCATGATACGGTCAATCCCAACCGCGCGAATCAAAAAGGCCAACGCGTCTGGATCATGAAGCAAAGTATCGTAATACAGCATTGATAATGCCTTTGACGGATCGGCAAGCGTGTCTTTATGAAGATTGTAATTTCGCATCATCCGGCCAAGAACATACGGCAATGCCGACCCCCCAATACCAATGACAATCTTGGCATTATGATAGGTTTCAACATGTCCTGAATAGATAATCCGCGAAATCGCAATCAAGGTATCGGTGATGCGGCCAATCGCGTTATTCATGCCATAATCATTGACCCGATCATCGCCTGAATCAAACACCGGATGAATGAATAAAACCGATCCATTGCGATGCGCCGATTCCCAAAATGGGGTCAATTCAGGATCATCAAGAACGCCGCCCTTGCCCTTTGGCTGGGTGCCGATCATGGCACCCTTAAACCCGTTTTGATGTGCCTGATCAAGAACCGTTGCCGCGGCAATGCCATTCTGCATCGGCAGGCTTGCCAGCGGCAGAAACCGATCATTTTCGGCGCAGAACTGACCAAGATGTTCATTGATCATGGCCGACCAGCGCTGGCCTTCATCAACCGGCAATTCATAGCCAAACATATCAAGCCAGCCACCAATCACCTGCCGGTCAATCTGATTGGCATCCATCCATTCAAGCCGCCCCTTCGTATCTGACAGCATTTTACTGGCAGGGCGTGTTGGCTTGCTGCCGGCAAAGGAAAAGCCGAAACTGCCTGACTCATCATGGATAAGCGAAAGCGCGGCAAATTCGCCAGCGCGATCCTGAATCGCGGCAAGCAGGCTTGGTGGAATGAAATGGGCATGGCTGTCGATAATCATTTGGGTTGGTCTCGCAGTGAATGAATGAAGTGGTGAATTGATGAATGAAAGGGCGCGCTTTAGATCAAATCAAAAAGGGGTTAAGATGTTTTTGCGGCAATGGCATCGCTAATTGCACTCATGCGAATTGGCAGTTTTTCAAAATGGATACCAAGGCTGGAAACCGCATCATTAATCGCAGCCGACACGGCGGCGGGTGCCCCAAGATAACCGCTTTCACCCGATCCCTTCTGGCCAAAAACCGTATGGGGTGACGGCGTGCAATGTTTGACAATCTGGATCGCGGGCACCTCATGTGACGAAGGCATTAAATAATCAAGAAAACTTTGCGTCAAAAGCTGGCCATTGGTGTCATAGGCAAATTCTTCAAACAGCGCCGCCCCAATGCCATGCGCGATACCGCCATAGGTCATGCCACTAACAATGGCCGGATTAATCACCGTTCCACAATCATGGCCAATGACATAGGAATGAATATCGGGACGGCCAATAATCGGATCAAAGGACACCAGCAAAAGGTGAAATTCGAATGAATAGCAAGGATACATCTGCACCTTGTCATCAACCGGCAAGGCATCGCCGGTTGGCACTTGCATAATATCAAAACTGGCAAGCCCCGGATCCATTCCATCGGGAAGATTGTGATATTGGCGATGCGCCAGTTCAACCATTTCATCCCATGTAAACCGGCGGCCATCATGCGCCAGGACGTCACCACCCTCATAGCGAAGCTGGTCAATGGCAACGCCAAGCCGGTGCGCCGCAATGGCCATGATTTTGGCTTTTAGCTTTTCACCCGCCCGCGCCGCAGCACCGCCAAGCATAATTGCCATACGACTGCCAACCGGTGAATTTCCCGGCAGGCTTTCCAGCGAATTAGGCCGGGTGATGCGAATCAATTCCGGATCAATCTGCATGACTTCGCCAAGCACGGTTGACACAAGCGTTTCATGGCCTTGACCCGATGATGTTGTGTGAATTCGTGCTGTCAGCTTGCCAAGCGCGTCAATATTGACCTGACAGGATTCCATCCATGTTGATGTCTGATTGCTTTGATTCAGCAACGGCTCGAATGACGAATTGCCACCGCTTGGCTCAAGGCAGGCAGCAATGCCAATACCAGCCATCATCCCCGCATCGCGAAGCCGGTCGCGTTCGGCAAGCATTGCCGGATAATCAGCAGCAGCAAGAACCTTATCAATTACCGCGTGATAATCGCCACTATCATAATAGCTGCCACTTGGAATGAGATAGGGGAATTGATCTTTGCGGATTAGGTTTTTCTGACGCAATGCCAGCCGATCCATGCCAAGATATTCGGCAACCCGATCCATCGCGGTTTCAATCGCATAATTGGTTGGCGCTTGGCCAAAGCCGCGAACCGCTTCTTGAACCGTTTTATTGGTTGTTACCGACAGCGCATGATAGGCCACCGAATTGATTTGATAAGGGCCAACAATGGCGCTGATTGGCTTGCCAAGCTGGAATGGCGCTCGGCCAGCATAGGCACCGGCATTATCAAGCGCGCGCATTTTCATTGATCGAACCGTGCCATCTTGATCAAAGGCAATTGTGATATCAAATTTGCGTTCCGGCCCATGTGCGTCACCAGCCCGCATATTTTCCAGCCGGTCTTCAATCAGGCGAACCGGACAGCCAAGTTTACGCGCGATATAACCAACCAGCACCGAATGTTTGATGCCGCGTTTCACGCCATAGCTGCCGCCAACATCAACATCATAATGCACCCGAATGGCATTGCCTGGCAGGTCAAGGCTGCGGGCAATCTGATCAGCATATTTTGGCATCTGGATTGACGCCCAGATATCAAGCATCTGATCCCAGCCATTCCATTCGGCAAGAACGCCAAATGTTTCAATCGGCACGGTAGAATTGCGGCCCCATGTCACCGAAAATGACAGGCTGTGCGCGGCTGCGTCAAAATCATCATCAACCGGCCCCCAGACAAATTTCCGGTCAAGAAGCAAATTGCTGCCATGTTCGGGGTGAACCGGCGCGCTGGTCTCCAGCAATGCCGCTTCGGCATCCAGAATAAAAGGCTGCGGCGTTGCATCAACAATGATTTTTTCCAACGCATCTTCGGCCAAGGCGCGGCTTTCGGCGACAACGGCACAAACCCATTCACCAGCATAGCGCACCCGATCGACAGCCAGCGGAAACCGGCGAACATTTGGTGTGTTCAACCCATTCATCAAGGGCTGGACAGCGGCAGCAAGTTCAGCCCCGGTAATCACATCCACAACGCCAGGCATGGCAAGCGCCGCACTGGCATCAATGCCATTAATCACCGCCGCCGCATGATGCGATGCCAGCGGCGCAACATGAAGCATATTTGGCCGATCAAGATCGGCAATGAACTTTCCGCGGCCAGCAACAAAACGCCGATCCTCAACCGGACGGCGCGGGGTTGAAAGAAATTTATATTTCTGTTCAGTCATGAATCAAACCCCTAAGCCAAAGTCGCATCGGACGGCACGGCATCATTGCGCTGGCCAAGACGTTTGGCCGCCAGCAGGATGGCGTCGACAATCTGAACATAGCCGGTGCAACGGCAAATATTGCCTGAAATGGCTTCGCGGACTTCATGTTCGGTTGGGTCTGTATTAACCGATAATAACGCTTCGGCAGCCAAGATCATGCCCGGGGTGCAATAGCCGCATTGCAGGCCATGTGTTTCGCAAAACGCATCTTGAATAACACCAAGTTCACCAGCGCGCGCACCCGACCCGCCAATGCCTTCGATCGTGGTGATATCCTCGCCCTCAGCCTGAACCGCCAGCATCAAACAAGACCGAACAGCGGTACCATCAATCAGCACCGTACACGCCCCGCAAACACCATGTTCGCATCCGGCATGGGTGCCTTTTAATCCGGCAACATCACGCAGAAAATCCAGCAAGGTAACGCGCGGCTCGGTCACGCCCGAAACTGGCTTGCCATTAATCGTCAAGGTCACATCATTCATTGGTTTAGATCCTTTGATATTTCGTCACGCGCATCGCGAAGCGCGCGGATCGCCAATTCGGTAGCAACGCGTTTGCGGTAAGCTGCGGTGGCGTGCAAATCTTCAACCGTTTCCACCATCTGCATTGCCGCATGAACTGCATCAGCAATTGCCGCATCATCAAGCGGCGTGCCGCATAGCTGATTGACATCCAACCGTTCGGGAAAATCGCCAACCGAGCCAATGCCAAGATGGATGCTGGTCACGCCTGATCCAGCGGCAAAATTGATCTGTGCAGCCGCAGATGCCAGCGCATAATCGCTTTTGCGCGGGGCAACCTCATGAAAGCCCGTGCCGCAAACCGCCGGTGCCTTGGCAAAGCTCAACCGCGTCAAACATCCGGTTGGCGGCGCGATGGTCAACATCGGGCCAATGAAAAAATCGGACGCATCAAATATTTCATCGGTGCCATCAACACGGTAAGTGATTTCCGCACCCAAAGTCGCCGCAACAAGCGCAATTTCAGCCGAAGGATCGGCATGCGCCACCGAGCCGCCAACCGTGCCGCGCGCGCGCGTTGGCGGATGGCCAACATGGCCAAGCGCCTTTGCCAAAAGCGGAATATGCGTTTTGACCAATTCGGATTTCTGCGCCACCGCTTGGCGCACCATCGCGCCAATTTCAATATGTGTTTCGGTTTCGACAAAGGTGGTTAATTCGGGGATATGCGCGATATCAATCAACAAGGACGGGCGTGACAGCCGCATCGACAACATCGGGATCAATGACTGGCCGCCAGCCAGAATGCGCGCATTATCATCGCCGGCAAGAAGGCCACATGCCTCATCAATCGTTGCGGGTCTTTTATAGTCAAAGCGAACGGGTTTCATCCGGCTCTTTCCGTTTTGTTAGTAAATGAGGCTGGCCTTCATTGAACGGCAATGGAGTCACAACCAAATTGTGGGGATAGCTTTTGGATCATGGGGGATTCCGAAGGCCATTATACGCAATCAATAGGTAAAGATTAGAGAATGGTCGTGGCGTCTTGTCAAATTAAAATCGGTAAAAATGACGCTCTCAATGTTTGGGCTTCACCTGAAAATACAAAAGGCTGACCCATCGGGCCAGCCTTTCAAAACCATCACGCTAATGGTGATCCGTTATAAAATGCGGCGTTACAGGCCAATCACCTTGACCGCCTGTTGTGCTGGCAGATCAATTGATTTTTTGCGGCTGATATAGCCTTCCATAAGGTCATAAATGGCTGGCCCTTCGACATTCTCATTCACCGATGCCCAACCACCAACAACATATTTTCGATCAGCATCCAGCTTTTCGCCGGTTTTTGTCATGGTCAAATCACTGATGCGATTGCCCATGCTGGCCTTTGGTGCGCAGGTGTAATTCATGCCGCCAACCCGAACCATGTCACCGCCTTGTTGATAGAATGGATCAATATTGAAAAGATTGTCGCAAACATCTTCAAGGATGGTCTTGATCTGCGCGCCGGTCATTTCGGTACGGTAAACATTCGGATAGCTCATGCTTGTCTGGGTATAAAGATCATCAATGGTGATATCCTGACCCGGAAGAAGCGTTGTTCCCCAGCGGAATCCGGGGCTAAGTGAAATCTCAACATCGCGTTCTTCGATAATGCCCTGACAAATCAAATCGTCCCATGTGCCATTGAAATTGCCGCGCCGATATAAAAGCCCGCTTGTGCTGCCGATCACACGGTTGCATTCGGCCTCATACGGCGCGCGTAAGGCGTCAATATGCGCCGACATTTCAGGATCGGGTGTAATCACATCAGAAAAGACCGGAATCAGGGTTGAACTATAATCAACAACCTCGCCGCCCTTAACATCAAGATCGATACGGCCAAGATATTTGCCATGCGACCCTGATGACAGTAGCAAAGTTTTATTGATCTTTAATGCCTGCGGCACCGCATCATGCGTATGGCCGGTCAAGATCACATCAATGCCGGTCACAACCGTTGCCAATTTTTGGTCAACGTCAAACCCGTTATGCGACAACAGAACCACAATTTGGGCACCAGCATCCCGTGCGGCATTCACATTTTTCTGCACAGTTTCAGGGCGGATACCAAATGACCATTGTGGCACCATGTAACGCGGGTTGGCGATTGGCGTATAGGGGAAATGCTGGCCGATAACCGCGACCTTAACCCCGCCCTTTTCAAAAAAGGCGGTGCTTTTAAAAACCGGCTCTTCCCATTCAGTGTCAAACACATTGCCGCCTAGGAATGGATAATTCATCGATTCAATGATTTCATTGACCCGATCAACGCCAAAGGTAAATTCCCAATGCCCAACCATTGCATCAGGCTTTAGCATCGCCATCGCATCGACCATATCCTGACCATTGGTTTTCAGTGATGTATAAGACCCCTGCCATGTGTCACCACCATCAAGGAGCAACACCTTATCATCACCGCGATCAGCACGGATCGATTTCACCAAGGTTGCGGTGCGGTCAAGCCCGCCAAGCCTGCCATAGGTTTGCGCCAGATCCGCGTAATCAACCATCGTATGGGCATAGGCAAGCGGCGTTCCAGGGGCAATGTCAAAATGCGCCAAAAAATCTTCGCCAACAAGATGCGGCGGTCGCCCTTCAAACGCTCCAACGCCATAATTTTCCGATGGTGGCCGGAAATAAAGCGGCTTTAGCTGGGCATGCATATCGGTGACATGCAAAAGCGTGACCTGGCCCTTGCTATCAAATTTCAGCAGGTCTTCCTGGGTCATAGCTTGCTGCGCAGCAGCACGGTTCCAATTTGATGTGGTGCCATAGATACCCGCAGTAACAGCGGCCATTTGCATAAATTCACGACGAGACAACATAAAATTATTTCCTATTCACAGTGATCAACTGTCGGCGGCGATATAACGCCATACCGACTTGTTTGCTTCCACACGGCCAAAACCGGGTGCCGGCAAATGGGTTGCGGCAAGCCCGATTTTTTCAGAAGCAAGCCGGTCAAGAAGCCGCTTGCGCGTTACCGCGGCTTTTTCGCGATCCATATCAGCGGGGTTTTGCCATTCCGGATGCTCGATCGAAATAACAGGATGTGTTAATGCATCTCCGGCAATCAGAACGGGCCCTGCAGAATTATGGATCAAAAACGATGTATGGCCGGGTGTATGACCAGATGTATCAACAGCCTCGATGCCAGACAGGATTTCATCGCCGCCCTTGAAAA
>JAFMNI010000017.1 GCA_017859295.1 Candidatus Puniceispirillum sp.
CAGCCTTGAACGCACCATCAAACAAAATCAAGAAGAGATCAAAACTTTAAAAAATGAATTAAGGGGAACTGACGATGTCAGCAAAAAGGCCGACATTAAACAGTCAATCTCAACGCTTGAGACAAACATTACAGAAAAACTTGCATTAATTCCAAACAGTTGGCAGAAAACAAATAAAGATTTTAAACTCATAACGACAAAGTTGAATCGTGCGCGCATGCAATTCCGACGTCAATCAGATCAAGCCTATTCAGAGATCCGTGGAATAGTGAATTCAATCAACTCTGTTTCCATTTTGGATGAGGTCCGCCAAGACATAGTCAATGTCAAAGCCCGGATAGGCCAGCAATCTGTTGATGAGGCACTGAGTGAAATCAAAGCAGCCTATAGTGTTTTAACCAGAATCCCTGGGGCCAATAACGCCGCCAAATCATTGTCAAATGCGCGCCGTTTGATCGATAGGAAAGATCCAAATTTACCAAAAGCGGTTGCGTTTGTTGATGAAACATTAGCTTCAATTAATGCCGAATTAACTTGGCGTGGTAAAGCTAAACAGGGCCCATATGAAAAACTTGCAGCATTTGAAGCTTATGCAAGATCAAACCTTGGCCTGCGGGAACAGGACAGGTTGAACCCAGAGCAAGTTGACTCAATCACGTCATGCCTAGCAAAACATAGGAGCCTTGCTCTTCAATTTTAATGTAAATCGCGCGAGACCCGTCAGCAATTTACACTTAAAAGATAGAATAGTGGAGATAACGTGTGTCAAACCAAAGTGACAGTGGGGGTATAAATACCCAAGCCGTTTTGGCCATGCGAGGTGCAGGCTATTATTCTGAGCGAACCGCAGGTGCACGGGATGTCATTAATGATGCAAGAGAACTAGTGCTAACGGCACTTGAGACTCTTTCCGATGCAGAAAGCCTACGACTTGCAGATTTTGGCGCCGCTGATGGTGGTACTAGCCAACAAATGTGGAGTACGGTTATAGAAATGCTCCGCAAGTCCGGAGACAACCGGCAAATTGAAATACTCTATACCGACCTTGCAAGTAATGATTTTTCAACCCTGTTCAGAATGATGCAAGGTATGCAAGGCAGCCCAACCCATGCCTATCAAAAGCATCATGAGAATGTTTTTGTGCATGGGTGTGGAACCGGTTTTCACCAACAACTAATGGCGAGTGAGTCCCTACATTTAGGATTTAGCGCCACCGCAATGCATTATGTTTCAGTCAAACCACTGGAAATTCCAAAACATGTGCATGCCGCAAGAGCCGATTATACTAGTAATGCAGCCTTTGCAGAGCAAGCGGCACTTGATTGGCAAAACATTTTGCTTGCCCGCGCTGCTGAGTTGATTCCAGGAGGTCGTTTTATTGCACTTAATTTTGGCATAGACGAAAAGGGGCGCTATCTAGGCAATACTGGCGGGGTTCATATGTTTGACCAGTTTCACAAACATTGGAATGCCCTATATCAGGACAATACTATCACCAAAGATGAATATGAAAAGGCAACATTCGCACAATACTACCGCAATATTAACGAGTTTTGTGCGCCCTTCAATGACCCACAAAGTCCAGTCAGTAAAGCCGGTTTGGTGCTAAAATCCTGTCACAGCAAGCTCACAAAATGCCCCTATGAAGCAGCATTCATAAAAGCCGGTGGAGCTGGTGGATCAATGACAAACGCTGAATACGCCGATAGCCTTATTCCAACCATGCGATCTTGGTCTGAAACGGTTTTCAGAACAGCAATTTCTGATCGAAGTGACGATGAAAGCCTGCAAATTATTGATCGTTTTTATAAGGCCTATCGTGACGAGGTTGCGGCAAACCCAATCGGTCATGCAATGGACTATGTCCACATTATTCTCGATATAGAAAAGACTGCCAATTAGACAATCTTTTCTAAATTACTCAGCACTTATCAATTTGTCTCTTGGGTTTTAATAGCCAATGGCGCATCCATCTTTGCGTGGGTCAGACCCAGCAATTAATAAATCTGTATCCCAATCAATAAAGATTGCTTGCGAGCCGCCGATAGGCTTGCTAGCTGGCTGAATGTTGTGCCCAAGTACACGCAATGCTTCACGGATGTCATCACTAATTGGCTCTTCAACCTCGACAACATCACTAAACGGGTCCGGCATAAAGCGCGGCATATCCTGCGCCTCTTGAATATCCATCCCATAATCGAAAAGACGAGTCAAAAACTGCATATGGCCGAACGCCTGATATTCACCGCCCATAACGCCGAATGGCATTACGGTTTTACCATCTTTAGTGGCCATGCCCGGAATAATCGTATGAAGCGGGCGTTTGCCAGGTTCAATACAATTTGGATGACCTGGCTCAACTACAAATCCCTGGCCACGGTTTTGCAAAATGACACCTGATTTTGGCGCAAGAATACCGGCACCAAAATTATGAAACACAGTGTTTATAAAACTACATGCATTCCGATCTTTATCAACAACACTGATGTAAACTGTACTTTTATGCTTAGGAAGTGTGGTTTCAGGAAGTTTATCAAGTGCCCTATTTGGGTTAATTTGAGCGCGTATGAGATCAGCTGTCTCCTGACTTAACATGTCATCAATCGGCATGGCAGAAAACTCCGGATCAGACAAATATAGGTTTCGATCACGATAAGCTATTCGGCCTGCTTCAATCTCATGGTGAATACGTTCAACAGAAATAGGATGATCACCAAACTTATCTACACCGGACATAATGTTTAGCAACATCAAAGCTATGACGCCTTGCCCATTTGGCGGACATTCCCAAATATCATAACCACGGAAGTTGGTTTTAATCGGTGTAACATAATTTGCCAATGCCGAGTCGAGATCAGCTTGTGTGTGTAAACCACCAAGTGTGTTTAGCTTGGTTAAAATATCGTCTGCTACCCAGCCTTCATAAAATCCAGCGCGGCCATTTTTTGCAACAGCCTCCAATGCTTTGGAGAGGTTTTTATTAATAAACCGATCGCCCATTCTATAATTTTCACCATTTTTAAGGTATAGCGCACTCAAATCGGCATCACCCAAAATTAGCTCGCGACTTGCAGCAAAATCTGCTTCAACTCGCTGACCAATCGGAAATCCGTCGCGGGCATAGCCAATTGCTGGCTGAAGAAGATCGCCAAGCGATTTTTTTCCATAATCACGGTTCAATTGTACCCAAGCATCAATTGCTGTTGGTACTGTCACTGCGTGAGGGGATTGTTGAGGAATCTCTTTGATTCCCTGTGCCAACAACCAATCAGCAGTTAAACTCATCGGCGCACGGCCAGATCCATTCAAGGCAATAACCTTGTCGCTACCAGCTTCTGAATAAAGGCAGAAGCAGTCACCACCAATACCTGTAGATTCTGGCTCGACAACCGCTTGTACGGCACTCGCAGCTATGGCTGCGTCCATTGCATTTCCGCCATTTTGAAGAACTGTGACCGCAGCCTGAGTTGATAAGGGATTAGACGTGCTAGCCATCCCATTTGGGGCTAGAACTGGTGACCGACCCGGCCGTTGTAAACTACGCATCACATTTCCTCATAATAAAACCTTAAAAACAACTTGAGGTCAGAGTAATACAGTACCTAGGCTTATTTGAGCAATATAATATCACCAGCCATATAAGCAGCGCGAGGTGATGGTAAGGAGAAAAACATGAAAATTGGGTTCATTGGACTAGGTAATATGGGCGCTCCAATGGTGAAACGACTTGTGGCATCAGGTCACGACATCACTGGTTATGATGTAATGGAGAGCGCTATGGCTGCTTTATCAGAAGTAAAAATGAGTTTTTCCAAAGACATTTTAACAGCAGCCCGCGAACAGGACGTTGTCATAACAATGCTTCCCAATGGTGAAGCGCTTATCAAGGTTGTAGAAGCAATCATTCCTGTTATGCCGAAGGGATCATGTTTTATTGATTGCTCAACAGTTGATATAAATACTACAAGGCAGGTGGCTACACTGCTAAAAAATGCGGCCATTCACGTGCTTGACGCTCCAGTCTCAGGTGGTGTCGGCGGCGCTGTCGCAGGCACACTCACTTTTATGGTTGGTGGCAGTGAAGATAGCTTTGCCATAGGAAACCCACTTTTCAAAATTATGGGTAAGCGTGTTATTCATTGTGGTGCTGACGGCGCCGGACAGGCCGCCAAAATTTGTAATAATATGATCCTCGGTGTTACCATGATAGCAACATGTGAAGCCTTTGCTCTTGCTGATGATTTGGCACTAGACCGGCAAAAGCTTTTTGACGTTGTCAGCACCTCATCAGGCAATAGCTGGTCAATGAGCACCTATTGTCCAGCATCTGGAGTTGGACCAGAAAGCCCATCTGACAATGATTACTTACCTGGTTTTTCAGCTTCTTTAATGCTGAAAGATTTGATGCTTTCTCAAGAAGCCGCAACAATCCACGGCACACCAACCAGAACCGGTCAACTTGCTTTGGAATTATATCAAGATTTTGTTAAATCAAGCAAAGGCGGAGCGCTAGATTTTTCTGCAATACTCCAATCCCTCACGTCACGCAGTAAAGATCAATAGTGCAAAAATGATTTTGCAAAAACCCTTAAAGTGGTGGTTTGCCAAGCACCAAATCAGCGCCTTTCTCTGCAATCATCAAAACACCAGCATTCAAATTTGCCGATAGCATAGTTGGCATTATAGAGGCATCAATAACACGCAAGTTTTGCATGCCATGAACCCGCAATTGATCATCGACCACTGCAGTTGGATCCGTCTCTGGCGCCATCCGACAAGTTCCCATAAGGTGGTAGACTGTAGTGCTTCGCTGGCGAGCTACGTCCAGTAATTCATCGTCACTTTGAATATGCGCACCAGGATACCCCTCATAATCAAAATAAGGCGCTAATGGTTCAGTATTCATAAGTCGGCGGCTTAGTTTAATACCAGCTAGCAGTACACGTCGGTCTTCCTCACTCGCCAAATAATTTGGCTGTATCAAGGGTTTGACGAAAGGGTCGCTACTCTTTGCGCGAACATAACCAAGACTTTCAGGACGTTGTTGCCAAGTGGCAAGGGTGAATCCCGGTTCATCATCAAGCCAGGCTTGCAAACCTTCCTTATAGCTAGCAGGCGTAAAGCTCACTTGAAGATCAGCATTACGAACAGTTTCATCCGAATGCCAAAAGCAGTAAACCAGCGTTGGTCCTAACTCAAGAATAGAACGCCTTCCTAAAAAATACTTGGCGATTTCACCAACCAATTTTGGGCCACGAGCGAGTTCATTTATAGTTTTTACATTTTTTGCTCGAGCAGTCAGACGCGTGCCGTAATGATCACGCAAATTTTCACCAACACCAGACAATTCATGCCTCACCTCAATACCAAGCTCATTCAAAAGCTTCCCTGGCCCAATTCCTGATAACTGAAGTAATTGTGGTGAATTGATTGTGCCGCCAGCAATAATTACCTCACGACCCGCATACACCTGATCTGGGCGGCCATTGGCTCCACCTCGATTATAAGCAACACCAATTGCCCGCTTACCATCCAGTAAAATTTTTGTTGCATGTGCGTTGGTAATGACATGAAGGTTAGAACGATTGCGTGCCGGCTTCAGAAAAGCGCGAGCTGAGCTCATTCGTAATTTGCCAGTGGCGGTGCGTTGAACATAAGAAGTGCCCTCTTGGTAAGCACCGTTATAATCTGGATTCCTCGGTATCCCAATGCTTTCAGCACCTTCAATAAAAGCCTCACAAAGTGGGTCGCGCCACGCAAGGTTGGTTATCTTCATTTCGCCCGTCTGGCCTCGATAGCTCGCATCTGGGCTATCCTCGTGGGACTCATAACGGCGAAAATAAGGAAGCACGTCATCATATGACCAGCCCCGATTTCCTTTTTGCGCCCAGACGTCAAAATCCATCTTTTGACCACGGTTAAAAATCAAGCCGTTGATTGAGCTTGACCCACCGAGAACTTTGCCGCGAGGCATTGGAATTGTACGGCCGTTCGTTCCTTTACTAGCCTCACTTTGATACATCCAATTTACTGATGGATTGACCAGTGTTTTAATGAAACCAGCAGGGATATGGATCATCGGATTCCAATCAGACGGACCTGCTTCCAAAAGGCAAACCTTATAGGTGCCACAAGCAGTCAAGCGATTTGCTAGAACACACCCAGCACTGCCAGCACCAACAATCACATAATCATATTTTTCTGACATCAATCTGCTTTCAAACTCAAATAAGGCCCGCAATATATGATAGTGACTAATCAGTCTTAAAGTGACAAGTCTGATTTGCACATCACATTCATTAGTCCCAGACAAACACAGCTATTAAATAACACCATTTAGGCCAGCCCAGACTGACGTTGCTTTTCAGCTTTCAAATTTAACAAAATTGCGATGAAAATAATCCCCGCGCCCAAAAGAATTGGTAGCTCAAAAGCCTCACCATAAATCAAAAAGCCAATCACACTAATCAATGGCAAACGCATGAAGTCTAGGGGGATGACAACAATGGCTGGAGCAAGTGCCAGTGCATTGGTGATACAAAAATGAGCCATCAAACCACCTATACCCACGATCACAACCCATATGATATTAATGCCTTCTGGAAAAGTGTTCATACCCAAAAAAAACGTTGCCATAAGGCCCATGAAAAGCTGCATTAAGGTCAGCCAAAAAAGAATACACGTAATAGATTGATCGTTCGTCAGCTTTTTAGTCGCCATCATTGAACCGGCAAAACAGATAGCACAAGCAACCGCTGCAATAATTGTAAAATTAAGTTGTTCCATATCTGGCCTAGCAACGATCAATACACCTGCAAATCCTAATACAACAGTTAAGACACGCTGCCTTGTTAAGGCCTCGCCCAAAAATAAAGGAGCAAATAACGCAACCCAGATTGGTGTGGAAAACTCTAATGCAAAAAGTTGTGAAAATGGAATGTAAGCAACAGCTAAAAACCATAAATTTTGTCCAGAAAAATGAGCCAAGTTTCGGAACAAATGCAGACCAAGGCGGTCACACCTAATTTCATTAAGGGTTTTAGCAAAAAAGCCAATAACTAAAACAATCAAAAGGCCAATTATAGACCGATACAGCATTATCTCAAAAGTGTTCAAGCTGGTTGCAAGCTCTCGCCCTGAAACCGCCATCAGACTAAATGACACCATCGCCCCAATCATCCAAACTGTTGCCTTCAGCGGTTCAGATCTTGTTGTCATGATTGAATCTTCCGGCACTGTATGAGGTCAAAAAACAAAAAAGAAATGTAGGTGCTATCGATGAATACTATTCTTAGACATGTTTAAGCATATGCGCCATGCAAAGCTTTTTGGATTTAAAAGTGAAGTTTAAAGACAGCATGGTTCTAATAATCACTTTATAGTTAATCCAAATTTATGTTTAATTACTTCCTGATGGACAAAATAAAACTTCTGGATTGCTACACAAAGGATCATGGGCCGGCTTACATGACTGGAACCCAAGCTTTGGTGCGCCTACTTCTCGAGCAGGCGCGTCTTGACCGCGAACAGGGAATCAATAGCCGTGGCCTTGTCAGTGGTTATCCGGGGTCGCCACTTGGCGGGCTCGACCTCGAATTAAATCGCAATCTTGACCTGCTGGAAAAAGACGGGGTGACATTCCAGCCAGCAATCAATGAAGAGCTGGCGGCAACCGCAATCTGGGGAAGCCAGCATATCCATCTTTATGATCAGCCCGAAATTGATGGGGTGTTTGGCCTTTGGTATGGCAAGGGGCCGGGGCTTGACCGCGCGCTTGACGCCATTCGCCATGCCAATATGGGCGGCGTTGCCAAATATGGCGGCATGGTTTTGGCGGTTGGCGATGATGCCACAGGCAAATCATCAACCCTTGCCTATCAGTCCGAACAAACCTTCATTGCCGCTGGTGTGCCATTTTTCTACCCGCGATCAATCCATGACATTATTCCCATGGGGTTGCAGGCTTTTGCCTTATCGCGTTTGGCGGGATGCTGTGTTGGTATGAAAATTGTTGTCGATACCGCCGATGCAAGCAGCATTATTGATCTTGACCGGATTCGCCCCGAAATCACCGCAAATGATGAATCGGGGCCAGTTCATATTGGCCGCCATGATCCGGCATTGGTTCGTGAAGACCGGCTGTTTAATCTTCGGCTTCCAGCCGTTCGCCGGTTTCAAAAAGCGCAAAATATAAACAGCATAATCGGCAGCCAGCCAGCCATTGGCAAACTTGGCATCATGACGGTTGGCAAAACAACTTATGAGGTCAATGACGCGCTTGCCAGCCTTGGCATTGATGATCCAGCAAAAGCCGGCATTGGCCTGTTTTCTATTGTCATGCCATGGCCAATTGACCCAGCAAGCCTTGTTGATTTTGCGAAATATTATGATGAGGTGATGGTGGTCGAAGAAAAACGCCCCATCGTTGAAGATCAAGTGGCACGGGCGGTCGTCAATCTTGCCGAACGCGCAGTCATCACCGGCAAATTAGCCCCAGATGGATCACGCCTTTTGCCCGAGACTGGCGAAATCACCCATTCCATTTTACTGACGGCGATAAGCGACCGCGCCAACGCGCATGGCATTGCAATGCGCCCAATAATACAGCCAGACTTCACCACAGCCGACCTTCCCAAAATAGCCGCGCGCACGCCATGGTATTGTGCAGGCTGCCCACACAATTCCAGCACCAAGCTTCCCGACGGTGAAATTGTTGGAATGGGCATTGGCTGCCATTCGATCAGTGGGTTTTTAACGCCTGACATTATCACTAATTTCACCCAAATGGGCGGCGAGGGTGCTTTCTGGATTGGGCGGGCACCCTTTTCAAGCCATCACCATAGTTTCCAGAATATCGGCGATGGCACCTATGCCCATTCGGGCTATCTTGGCATTCGCGCGGCGGTGGCGGCGGGGGTCAATATCACCTTTAAAATTCTATATAATGGCGCGGTGGCAATGACCGGCGGCCAGACGGTTGAAGGCGGACAGCCACCATGGGTTATTTCACGCCAGCTTGCCGCCGAAGGCGTGGTCAAAATCGCTGTTGTCAGTGACGCGCCGGATGCGTTGCTGACTGGTGCCAATTGGGCCAGCAATTGCCAGTTTTATGATCGCCAAGATATGCTGGCATTGCAGCAGGAACTAAAATCAATCGCGGGCGTTACCGCAATCATTTATGTTCAGGGCTGTGCAACCGAATTGCGCCGCAAACGCAAGCGCGGGCTGATTGCCGATAAACCTGAAACGATCATGATCAATGATGCTGTCTGCGAAGGCTGTGGTGATTGTGCGGTCAAATCAAATTGTGTCGCTGTCAAACCCCTGATACGACCTGAAGGTGAAAAACGCCAGATCGACCAAAGCCTATGCAATAAAGATATGTCTTGCCTGAACGGGTTTTGTCCAAGCTTTGTAACGGTCAAAAAAGCCGATAAAAGCGACCAATCAACCCCGGCAAAGACATTTGTAAAGCCAGCTTTTCCAGAAGATATAACACTGCCAATGCCACCCCCAGCCAGCGGCGATATTTGCAATATTTTCATCGCCGGCATTGGCGGTACCGGTGTTTCCACGCTTGCTGGTATTTTGATTATGGCTGCGCGGGTTGATGGCATAGCCGGAACCGCCGTCAATCAAACTGGCCTGTCGCAAAAAAACGGTGGCGTCACCTCGCAAATCAGGCTTGCCCGCAATCAATCACTTGATGGTCATATGGTGCGGCTGCCAAGCCATGAAGCTGATTTGTTGATTGGCTGTGATGCGGTGGTGGCGGCAAATGATATGGTTCTTGGCCTTCTTAACAAAACCCAAAGCCGTGCCATTCTCAATGATAATATTGATCCGGTCGGCGTTGCTGGCGTCGGGATTGGAAGCATTGTTGATATGCCGCTTGTGATGACCCGTCTTGGCACGGCTATGAATCCGGATCATATTGTCAAATGGGCCATTTCATCGCTTGCCAATCAGCTTTTGGGAAGCACGACGTCAAGCAATATCATCATGCTTGGTTGGGCGCTTCAAAAAGGGTTTATCCCGCTTGGCATTGATGCGGTTGAGGCAGCCTTGCGGCTGAACGGCACATCGCTTGAAAATAATCTTGCGGCATTGCGATGGGGCCGGTTGCTGGCGCATGCACCGGACAAGCTGTTTGCCCATCTTGATGCGATCACAACGATCCCGCAAAATGAAACAGCACTAAACGATCCCGATACGGCGATTGCCTATTTTACCGCGCAATTAACAAGCTATCAAAATGCCGCCTATGCCGCGCGCTATGAAACAATCATTACGCAATTTATGACACGGTTAAAAAGCCAAGATAGTCTATCAAGCGACATTGGCGTAGCGGCGGCGCGGGCGCTATATCGGGCGATGGCAATCAAGGATGAATATGAAGTGGCGCGCCAGTTAACCAGCACCGATTTTACCGCAAAAATTGCCGCGGTGGCTGGCAAGGATGCCGCCATTTCCTATCATCTTGCCCCGCCGATGCTGGCATGGCTAAAGGCGCGTGATGGCAGCCCACGCAAGATACGTTTTGGCCGCTGGTTGACGCCTTATTTGCGCGGTCTTGCGCGCCTGTCATGGCTGCGCGATAGCTGGGCCGATCCTTTTGGCTATGCAACCGATCGGCGCGCCGAACGCGCTTATCGTGAACGGGTCATTGATTGGCTTGACGCGCTTGGTATGGCGGCATCACCTGACCGGCAGGATCAAATCAAAACAGCGCTTGAGCTGATGCTGAAGGTTCGCGGCTATGGTCATATCAGGGCGGCAAATCATTCGCGCTATGCGCCACAAATCACCACAATCATTGCGCAAATCTCAACCCTGCCACCGCCAATTGATATGGCTGCCGAATAGGGTTTATCTTGTTAGATATAATTGGAAATTTCGATCAGATTATGGTCGGGGTCACGAATATAAACTGACAAAAGCGGGCCGTTTGCGCCGGTTTTGCGAACCGGTCCATCTTCAATATCAATGCCATGATTGGCAAGATGCGTTTGCCAATCGGCAAGCGGCTGCGTTGTGATGAAACATAGATCAACACTGCCAGCAACCGGGTTTTTGGCATGTGGAATAAACGGCGATGCGGCGTCATGCAAATTGATCTTTTGCAATCCGAAATGCAAGGACTGGCGCACCGGCCCCCCTGTTGGCGGCTGGAATGAGCTATGCTCCATGCCCAGAATTTCAGTGTAGAATTTGATCGTTGCCGCCAGATCGGCCGCCTGCATAACAATATGGTCAATCGATTGAATTTCAGGCTTTTGCATTTTGCGTTCCTTTAAAGCACCAAACGAGACGAAACTTTATCGTGATTTTGGCCTACTAGCGGCCAATCGACAAATAGGTAAAGCCAGCATCCTGCATCGCGCCTGGTTCATAGACATTCCGCAAATCGACAAGAACCCGCCCGCGCATTGCGGCGGCAAATTGCGCTGGCGTCAAAGCGCGAAACTCGTTCCATTCAGTGACAATAACAGCAGCATCAGCGCCATTCAGGCAATCGGTTGCGCTATCACAAAATGTGAGATTTTGTGGCAAAAGATGGCGTGCCTCATCCATCGCCTTTGGATCATAGGCGCGCAAAACTGCCCCTGCCTTGGTTAAGGCATCAATGATATCAAGCGATGGGCTGTCGCGCATATCATCGGTTTCCGGCTTAAAGGCCAGCCCCAAAATGGCAATCTTTGCGCCAGCAACGGACCCACCCATGGCGGCGATAACACGATCGGCCATGGCGGTTTTTCGCGCCTGATTATAGCCAACAACCGCATCAACAATGCTTAGATCGCTTGATTGCTGTTCGGCTGTTTTGACAAGTGCCAATGTGTCTTTTGGAAAACAAGACCCGCCATAGCCCGGCCCCGGATGCAGGAATTTATTGCCAATCCGTTTATCCAGCCCCATGCCCTTGGCAACATCATGGACATTTGCCCCAACTTTCTCACACAAGTCGGCCATCTGGTTAATATAGGAAATCTTTACCGCCAAAAAGGCATTGCTGGCATATTTGATCAATTCGGATGTTTCCAGATTAGTAAATAAAATTGGTGTTTCGATCAGAAATAGCGGCCGGTACAACGCGCGCATGACATCGCGGGCAGCGTCGGTTTCAGCACCAACAACAACACGGTCAGGACGCATGAAATCGGCAATCGCTGCGCCTTCACGCAAAAATTCTGGATTTGAAGCAATATCAAATTTTGCATCAGGATTTGTTTTGGCAATGATGCCAGCAACATCGCGGCCGGTGCCAACCGGAACGGTCGATTTGGTCACAACAACCGTATAGCCTGACAGATGCTTGGCAATGTCTTCAGCTGCAGCATACACAAATGACAAATCAGCATGGCCATCGCCGCGACGTGTCGGGGTGCCAACAGCGATAAAGACAGCATCAGCAGCGGCAACCGCCGCGCCAAGATCAAGATCGAAATGCAGCCTTCCAGCCTTGACATTGCGCGCCACAAGCTCGGCCAGACCGGGCTCGTAAATCGGCATTTCACCTTGGTTGATTTTTTGAATTTTCGCCGGGTCTTTATCGATGCAAGTGACATCAAATCCAAATTCGGAAAAACACGCCCCCGAGACAAGACCGACATATCCAGTGCCAATGACTGCAATTTTCACAATATTGATTCCTATGATCGCCCTAAGGTTTGATAACAGGCAGGCAAAATTTGATCAATCAAAGAGTTCGGGAAGGCGGCAAGAATTATCACCGATTAGGATTTTGGCATTTTTTATGGCAAGGTTTCACGCAAAGGTAACTTGACCTATTTTACCGCCGCAGAGTAAGCCTTTGTGATGGTGGCGTCACCATTTCGATTAGCCGCATTTTAAGGAACAGCACGAATGATCAAAAAAGCGATTTTCCCCGTTGGCGGACTTGGCACAAGGTTTTTACCAGCCACAAAGGCGCTGCCAAAGGAAATGCTTCCCGTTGTTGATAAGCCGTTAATCCAATATGCCGTCGAAGAAGCCGCAGCCGCCGGTATCGAAGAATTCATCTTTGTGACCGGCCGTAACAAAACCGCCATTGAAGATCATTTCGATCATTCCTTTGAATTGGAAGAAACGCTTTTTGCCAAGGGCAAGGCAGCCGCACTTGAAACCGTGCGCGGCATGATTCACGAACCAGGAACTGTGGCCTATGTTCGCCAGCAAGAACCGGCTGGTCTTGGCCATGCTGTTTGGTGCGCGCGTCATTTGATCCATGATGAACCGGTTGCCGTTCTTCTTGCTGATGATTTGATCCTTGGTCCAAGTTGTCTGGCTGAAATGGTGGCATCATATCAAGGCGGCAACATGGTTGCCGTTATGGATGTTCCAAAATCAGAAACCGGCTCTTATGGAATCATCACCCCCGGTGCTGATCATGGACAGCTTATCGAAGTATCAGGGCTTGTTGAAAAACCTGATCCAGCAAATGCCCCATCAAATATTGGTGTTGTTGGCCGCTATATCATTGAATCAGGGGTTTTCGCCCAGCTTGGCACGCAAGATCGCGGCGCCGGTAACGAAGTGCAATTGACCGATGCGCTGGCGCGCCAGATTGGCAAAGTGCCATTTCATGGATTTCGCTTTTCAGGCGAACGGTTTGATTGCGGATCAAAAATCGGGTTTATACAGGCCAATATCGCTTTTGCCATGTCGCGCGATGATCTTGCCGAACCGCTTGCAAGCTGGATTAAAAACCGCATGGCATTATCCTAAACCCCCGCAGCGTCACTGATTGGCATAAGATATTGTTCTGACGCATTGCGTTGTTGCCGACCCCATCAGCAAAGATTTCGATCAAAGGCCTTCACATGACAAAGCATGTTTTTCATCCAAGCATTTTACGCGCTTATGACATTCGCGGCATTGTTGATGAGACATTGACGCTGAATGATGCAAAGGCCATTGGCATTGCTTTTGCGGCCTGTCTTCGCCAACGCGGCTATGGCAATCATGTCGCGGTTGGCCGTGATGGACGATTATCATCACCCGCTCTGGCAGCAGCGCTTTGCGATGGTTTGGTTGCCGGCGGGGCGCGGGTTAGTGATATTGGATGTGGCCCCACACCGATGCTTTATTATGCTGGTGTCACCCTCAACGCCAACGCCGCCATCCAAGTAACCGGATCGCATAACCCGCCAACGCATAACGGGTTTAAAATGGTGATGGATGGCACGGTTTTCTTTGGTGATGATATTCAAGACCTTGGTGCCATCAGCGCCAATGGCCCCGCACTTCAAGAAGGGGGTAGCCACAGCGAAGTGCCGATTTTTGACGATTATATCAGCCGCCTGATTGCCGATGCCAATACCGGCGATTTCACCGTGATTTGGGATTGTGGCAATGGCGCATCAGGACCAGCGACAATTGCCGCAACACAGAAAATCAGTGGCAATCACAAAGTCCTGTTTGGCGATATTGATGGCACATTTCCCAATCATCACCCCAACCCTGTTGATCCTGAAACTTTAGCCATTTTACGAAAAGCTGTTGCTGATGCTGGCGCAGATCTTGGCATTGGCTTTGATGGTGACGGCGACCGGATTGGCATTGTCGATGCCAAAGGCCGTCAGGTGCCAGGGGATTTCTTAACCGCTTTTCTGGCGCGTGATATTTTGGCACGGCATGCCGGTGCGCCGGTTATCCTCGATGTGAAATCATCCGATATGGCAATGGCCTTGATCGCCGCGGCCGGTGGCGATGCGCAAATCTGGAAAACCGGACATAGCCATATGAAAACCCGAATGGCTGAAATCAACGCACCATTGGCCGGTGAAATGTCAGGACATATTTTCATCAAAGACGGGTTTTACGGATTTGATGATGCGCTTTATGTTGGCCTTCGCGTTCTTTGTCAGATGGCCAAGACCGGCCAAAGCATCACCGATTTTGTTGATGGCTTGCCGCCACAACATGCAACGCCTGAATTACGCATTGATTGCCCTGATGATCAGAAATTTGGTGTTATTGACCGGCTTGCCATTGAAGCAAAAGCGCGGTTTGGCGAAGAAAACCTAAACCTTATTGATGGCGTAAGAGTGCGAAATGATGATGGCTGGTGGCTTGTTCGCGCCTCAAACACCGAGGCGGCACTTGTCGCGCGGGCCGAGGGCAAAACACCCGAAATTCTAAACACGCTTGTTGGTCAAATCGAAGACGCGCTGGCTGGTGCTGGGCTGGCATGGCAGCGGCCATAAAACCGGCCGTCTTGAACAGTTTGGTCATCAAAAACCAATTACCGAAAAATCTACCCCCGAATTATGACGATTTCCGGCAAAACACGCGCCTTGCAACTTGAAACGACCGGCCGCTTCGGTTAAAGATGAAAAAAATTTCATCCATGCCCCCCTTCCCGATGAACGTCACGGGTTGCCTGCTAAAGCGGAGCAAATAATGTCAGATGTTACCATCCATGGCGGTTTAACCATTGCCACGGTTCTTTATGATCTAGTAAATGACGAAATTCTTGCTGGCACCAATATTACGCCTGCAGATTTCTGGAACGGTTTTGATCAGGCGGCGCACCAACTCGCGCCCAAAAATCAGGCGCTTTTGGAAACAAGGGCAAGGCTGCAAAACCAGATTAATGACTGGCTAAAAGCACATAGCGATGACGGCATTGATCCAGTCGCCTATGAATCATTTTTAAGTGACATTGGCTATCTTCATGCAGATGGCGGCGATTTCGACATTGAAACCAGCAATGTCGATCCTGAAATTGCCACCATTGCCGGCCCCCAGCTTGTCGTGCCAATTACCAATGCACGCTATTCGCTGAACGCCGCCAATGCGCGTTGGGGCAGTCTTTATGACGCGCTATACGGAACTGATGCGATTAGTGATGCTGGTGGTGCCGAAAAAACAAACAGCTATAATCCGGTTCGTGGCAATAAGGTCATTGCCTTTGCGCGTGATCTTTTGAATAAATCAGCACCGCTGGCAAAGGGCAGTTGGAATGATGTAACCGGTTTTGCCATTGCCGATGGGTCGCTTGTCGTGGCAATGAGCGATGGTCATACAGGCCTTGGCGATCATGACCAGTTTGTCGGCTACACCGGCAAAGCCGATTCACCAAGCAGCGTTATTCTGATCAAGAACGGGCTTCATCTTGAAATCATCATTGATGCCAATGGCACCATCGGTGCCGGTGATGCAGCGCATATTAATGATGTAATGGTTGAATCAGCACTGACAAGCATCATTGATCTTGAAGATTCGATTGCCGCGGTTGATGCCGAAGATAAAGTTCTTGCCTATCGCAATTGGAACAAGATCATGCGCGGCACCCTGACCGCGAGCTTCACCAAGAATGGTGAAATCATGGATCGCAAATTAAATGACGATAAAAGCTTTATCGCCGCTGACGGCAGCCGTCAGACGCTGCGCGGACGGGCCTTGATGCTGGTTCGCAATGTTGGGCATTTGATGAGTAACCCGGCCGTGCTTTTATCTGATGGGCGTGAAATTCCTGAAGGTATTTTAGATGCGTTTATTTCAGTTGCCGCGGCGCTGCCTGATTTTGCCAGCAAGCAGAATTCACCAGCCGGTTCAATCTATGTTGTAAAACCCAAAATGCACGGCCCCGATGAAGTGGCTTTTGCTGTTGAAACCTTTGATATGGTCGAACAGCTTCTTCAGCTTCCTGCCAATACTATCAAAATTGGCATCATGGATGAAGAACGCCGTACCACGGTTAATTTGAAAGAATGTATCCGGGCGGCAAAATCACGCGTTGCCTTTATCAATACCGGATTCCTTGATCGCACGGGCGATGAGATTCATACATCAATGTATGCTGGCGCGATGATCCGCAAAGGCGATATGAAAGCCGCAGCATGGATTTCAGCCTATGAAGATTGGAATGTCGATATTGGGCTTGCTTGTGGATTTTCGGGCAAGGCACAAATTGGCAAAGGCATGTGGGCCATGCCAGATTTGATGGCCGATATGATTACCCAGAAGATTGGCCATCCAAAAGCCGGTGCTAATTGCGCCTGGGTGCCATCACCAACCGCCGCCACGTTGCATGCCTTGCATTATCACGAGGTTGATGTTGCCAAACGTCAGGCCGAATTGACCGGAAAGGCACGCGCCAGCCGGTCAGATATTCTGTCGATTCCGGTTGCCAGCCGTCCAAATTGGTCAGATGAAGATATACGCGCCGAATTGCGCAATAATGCCCAGGGCATTCTTGGCTATGTCGTTCGCTGGATTGATCAGGGTGTTGGCTGTTCGAAAGTACCCGATATTCACAATGTCGGTTTGATGGAAGACCGCGCCACTTTGCGGATTTCATCACAGCATATTGCCAATTGGCTTCACCATAAAATCTGTGATGCCGATCTTGTTATGGATGTGATGAAGGAAATGGCGGCTGTCGTCGATGCACAAAATGCCGGTGACGCATCTTATGAACCAATGGCTGGGCATTTTGACGAGTCAATTGCCTTTCAGGCAGCGCTTGATCTTGTCTTTAAAGGCATTGAGCAGCCATCAGGCTATACCGAGCCGGTTTTGCACGCACGCAGGCTGGAAAAAAAGGCACAAGCCAAAGCGGCTTAAAGCATCTGACAAAACGCGAAACAGGCTGTGACGCGGCAACGCTTCACAGCCTTTTTCATGTCCGGTAGAAACCGGTTAAGATTGCGGGTTTGACGGGTATATTTCTTCGCGTAGCTTTTCACGAAGCTGGTCGATCAAAACCGGTTTACCATCACGCTCGACATGCCAGAAGCTCCAGCCATTACAAGATGGCAGCCCTTGAAGCTGTGCGCCAAGGGCGTGAATTGACCCTGTTTGTTTCTGGTCGGTCAAGAGCGAGCCATCGGCGCGCACCTTGGCCTGAAACCGTTTTTTGGCATCAAACAGACGGTCGCCCGGCTTTAATAATCCATGTTCGATCAAATTGCCAAACGGCACCTTTGGCAAGGCACGCCGCGGGGTTGTTTCCAACAGATCATCTGAAGCAATAGGCGTAACAGCGGCCAATCTTGTTTTGGCAATTTTGACATAGCCAGAATTTTGCTCGATACCGATGAAGTTCCGGTTCAACCTTTTGGCAACCGCACCCGTTGTACCAGTGCCAAAAAACGGATCCAGAACCACATCACCACGCCGAGTCGAAGCCAAAATAACCCGCGCTAGCAAACTTTCAGGCTTTTGCGTTGGATGGGCTTTTTTACCATCTTCCTTGATCCGTTCATTGCCGGTGCAAAGCGGCAATTCCCAGTCAGAGCGCATCTGGACATCATCATTCAATGCCTTCATCGCTTCATAATTAAACACATGGCGTGATTTTTGTGATTTTGCCGCCCAGATCAGCGTTTCATGCGCATTGGTAAAACGTCGCCCGCGGAAATTTGGCATTGGATTGGTTTTGCGCCAGATCACATCATTCAACACCCAGAAATCAAGATTCTGCAAAATCGTGCCAACGCGGAAAATATTGTGATAGCTGCCAATCACCCAAATAGCACCATCCGGCTTTAACACACGGCGCGCCTCGGTTAACCAAGCGGCGGTAAAAGCATCATAGGCCGCAAAAGAATCAAATTTATCCCACGCATCAGTGACCGCATCGACATGCGTTTGATCGGGACGCGACAAATCACCGGCCAATTGCAGATTATATGGCGGATCAGCAAAAACCAGATCAACCGACTGGTCGGCAATTTGGCGCAATTTGGCGATGCAATCGCCTTGTAGAATTTGATTTACTTTCACCAGACAAAGCCCATTTCATTCATCTTTCGCCAGCCAAACGCCAGCGCTATCTGTCTAAAAGAATCACAGAATCAATATAAGTCAACAACTTATCAGGCTTTCTTAAAGCGATATCAATATATTGTGGCTGAACTGTCTATGAACATGCCTATCTTGTGATGGGGGCTCCCTGCCTGGCCGCCGCCAAACCGGTCTTGGCGTGAAAAATGATCAAAGGTGACTGCTGTGTCGGTGTGTTAGTCGCCAACATCCAGATAGCGGCGGATCGGCTTAAAGCTGTGCCGGTGATGCGGTGTTAGACCAAATTGGTCAAGACCAGCCTGATGCGCCTTGGTGCCATAACCCATATTGCTTGCCCAGCCATAATCAGGATAGGCCAAAGCAAGATCCTGCATAATTTGGTCGCGCGCTGTTTTGGCAATGAGTGACGCTGCCGCAATTGATAATGACCGGCTGTCCCCTTTAATCAGCGCAGTTGCTGGTAACGGCATGTCGGGGGGCAGTAAATTACCATCGACAAGCGCATGAACCGGCGCGCCCCATCCGGCCTTGACCATTTTATCGGCCAGTTCCGATGCCGCCATCACCATGCCGGCAAACGTGGCCTTCAAAATGCCCATCTGGTCAATCTGCGCAACCTCGATCGAGACCGTTTGCGAAAGATGCGGCGGTGCCATCAAAGCTGCGGCAAGCGCGGCGCGGCGCGGCGGCTTTATTTTTTTGGAATCATCAATGCCGGCAGGAAGCGCGTCATAGGCAGATGGGCAAAGCCAGATTGCCGTTACCGTAACCGGCCCCGCCCACGGTCCCCGTCCGGCCTCGTCAATGCCAATGACCGGCGCGTTGAATTGCCGTTCATGGTCAAGATCAGGCATTAGCCACCACGGCGCTGGGTTGGCGATTCAGCAAGCCGCGGCATGATTTCAACAAAATTACA